>NZ_JAOBSU010000003.1:0-29254 GCF_025447695.1 Streptococcus danieliae
GTTCCATCTGACGCGTCTACAGGTAGCTTGTCTGGAAGTGTAACAGTTCGTTACAATGATGGATCGCAAGATGTTGTTCCAGTAACCGTTCAAGTGACTGCTAAACCAGTTGTGATGCCAGAGGCGGATAGATACAGTCCCTCCTATGTCCCAGTTGAGGTTCAAGCCGGTACTCAAGTGACGGTTCCGGGAATCAATCTTCCAGCTAGTGTAACCTACACAGCTGTCGGTCAAGGAATGACGGTAGATACTCAAGGTTGGGTAACTATTCGTGTTCCAGTAGATGCTAAAGCAGGTGAGTTGACAGGTCAAGTGACCGTTCGCTATAGCGATGGATCTGAGGATCAGGTACCTGTCAAGGTCACTGTTAAAGTTACCGAGCAGCCAGTAACCCCAGTTGAACCCGAGCAACCGGTAACTCCGGTTGAACCCGAGCAACCGGCAACCCCGGTTGAACCCGAGCAGCCAGTAACCCCAGTTGAACCCGAGCAACCGGCAACCCCGGTTGAACCCGAGCAGCCAGTAACCCCGGTTGAACCCGAGCAACCGGTAACCCCGGTTGAACCCGAGCAGCCAGTAACCCCAGTTGAACCCGAGCAACCGGCAACCCCGGTTGAACCCGAGCAACCGGCAACCCCGGTTGAACCCGAGCAGCCAGTAACCCCGGTTGAACCCGAGCAACCGGTAATTCCAGTGGAAGCAGAACAGCCAGTAACCCCAGTTGAACCCGAGCAACCGGTAACTCCGGTTGAACCTGAGAGACCGATAACTCCGGTTGAACCCGAGCAGCCAGTAACCCCAGTTGAACCCGAGCAACCGGTAACCCCTGTTGAACCAGAGCAGCCGGTAACCCCTGTTGAACCTGAGAGACCGGTAACTCCGGTGGAGCCTGGACAACCGGTGACCCGGGAAGAGTCTGGACAGTCCGCGACTGTGGAGAATGCCGCTCTGAGGAAAGAGTCTGTGGCTATTGAGGGACAAACACAGGCGCAGGAACTTCCGAATACAGGGGAGTCAAGTAATCCAGTGCTAACCTTTTTGACGTGGTTGTTGTCTCTTCTTGGTCTGGGATTCCTCCTTGGAAAAACCAAAAAAGAAGAAAAATAACGGCTATAGAGCTCTTGAGCAGGTGAAAACAGATTGTTTTCGCTTGCTTTTTTGTCTCTATCCCTTGATAGTATTGGATTTATTGGAAATTGTGGTATAATAATACTAATTTTGATGAAGGAAGAAGATTGTGAAAAAAAGCTATCGTATCAAAAGAAATCAAGATTTTAAGGCTTTGTTAGCCCAGAAGCGAAATAAGGCTAATCGGAAGTTTGTGGTTTATCAGATGGATAGCGACTTGAAGCACTTTAGAGTGGGGCTTTCCGTAAGCAAACGGTTGGGGAATGCAGTAATGCGAAATCGTATCAAGCGGCATCTGCGCCACCTTCTTCAGAAACACCAAGATCATTTAGCACCTGTAGACATTTTGTTGATTGCCCGTAAAGGGGTCGAGGAATTGTCTTATGCGGAGATGGAGCAGAATTTGCTCCATGTTCTCAAGCTGGCTGCGATTTATCAAAAGGAAGATGAATGTGAAGAGAAAGAAAATTTTTAGTGCAGGACTTGTGGGCTTGGCCTTGGTTACGCTCACAGCCTGTGGGACCTCTCAGGTGACCAGTCAGTCCTCTGGACTTTGGGAGAAATTGGTTTATTTATTTGCGGAGACCATCAATGGACTTTCCTTAGGTGGTAATGTAGGTCTAGGAATTATTCTTATGACCCTGGTATTGCGAACGTTGCTCTTACCGGTCTTCCAGTATCAAACCAAATCTTCTCAGAAAATGCAGGAAATTCAGCCTGCTCTTCGAGCTCTGCAAGAGGAATATCGTGGCCGTGGCCGCGAAGGTCAGGAGGAGTTGGCGCGTAAGACGCAGGCTCTTTATGCGGAGCAGGGTGTTCGTCCCTTTGCGGCCTTTATCCCCCTCTTTGTTCAGTTACCGATTTTATTGGCTTTCTACCAGTCCCTCACACGGGTGGACATTTTGCAAGGAGCCCACTTCTTGTGGTTGGATCTTAGCCAACCCGACCCTTACTTGATTCTCCCATTTTTGGCTGCAGCACTCACCTTTGGGGCTTCTTGGCTATCTACTTATGCTTTAAAAGAAAAAAATGGACTGACCTCCAGCATGACCTATCTCATGCCGGTGATGATTTTCTTCCTCTCGCTCTCAGTGGCAAGTGGGGTGGCCCTCTACTGGACTATCTCCAATGCCTACCAAGTTGGGCAGACGCTATTTTTGAACAATCCTTTCAAAATAGTGGCTGAACGTCAACGTGAGGAAGATAAGGCCAAGCAAAAAGTTGTTGCAGAACGCAAGGCCATCCGCAAGGCACAGAAAAAGAGAAAGAAAAAGTAAAGCGATAAAGGAGTTTACTTATGGCACTTTATACAGGAGCTACTGTCGAGGAAGCAATTAAAAATGGACTAGAGGACCTAGGCCTCCCACGTATGAAAGTTCGAATCAAGGTCTTGGCTCGTGAAAAATCTGGTTTTTTAGGACTGGGCAAAAAATTGGCCCAGGTTGAAATGGAAGCCTTAACTTTCACGGACTATGATGACCTCGAAGATACAATTCCCCTTCAAGCTCCCCTAGTGGAAGCTCTGGAAGAGGATGTTCCAGCTGAAAGTCAATCCCAGGAAGATATGACGGAAGCTATCTCGAAATTAGCCGAAACCGGCAAACTCAGCATTCTCTTCCCGCGTGATCTGCCTAAGGAAGATTTAGTGGAAGAGCAGAAGGAAATCCTTGTTGAAGCTTCTGAGCCAGAAGAAGTGGTAGACGTTGAAATTGCAAGCCCACAGACCTCTGAACCCCTCGCTGAGGTGGAAGCAGTGGAGGTAGCAGAGGTGCTTGAAACTGAGTTGGAAGCGGATCCGATGGAGACACCAGTAGTCCAGGATCTTGTGGTCCAAGAGCAGGAACCAGTTGCAGTTGTTGAGGACGAGGCTGAACCCGAAGCGGTTTCCTTTGTTCGCCGTGAGCGTGATAGCTTGGAAGAAGAGCAGATGAATCAGGCCCAGTCTTATCTGGAAGCTATTCTGAAGGAAATGGATGTGGAGGCTAGCGTTTCGGCATCTATCAGCCGCCGGACCATTTACTTCCAAATTGATACCAATGAGCCAGGGCGCGTGATTGGTTACCATGGTAAGGTGCTAAAATCCTTGCAGCTCCTAGCTCAAAACTACCTGTATAACCTTTATGGACGGACTCTTTTTATCTCGATTAATGTCAATGACTATGTGGAACACCGGGCAGAGGTTCTCCAAAGTTACGCTCAGAAGCTTGCTCTTCGCGTGCTAGAAGAAGGCCGAGCTATGGAAACAGACCCTATGTCGAATAGCGAGCGAAAAATCATCCATCGAATCATCTCGAAAATTGACGGTGTCACCTCTTATTCAGAAGGGGATGAACCAAATCGTTATGTTGTAGTGGATGTTGAAGAAGAACGAGAATTAGTTTAAACTCAAAACCTCTCCGCGAAATGGAGAGGTTTTGAGTTTGTTGATAAATATTTCGAAGAAAATTTCAAATAGGTAAGGCGAGACGAGCCAATGCAGTAATAGACTTCCTGCGGAACTAATGTATTAGATCCCATTTCTCAGCAGGAGAGATTGCATAACCACACTGAAACATTTTGTAACTCAGTCTTTTTCAAGTGATGACTCCGATAAATCTTAGGTTCTGTCACTGTTTCGCAGGAAGTCTAATAGAAACTAAATGACTATAAGGAGTATTAGCTGTCCTGCTTTGACGAGTACTGGCTAGTGCTTCTTGTTTTAGAGGTTAGGATGACGCAGAGCTTCATTTATTTCAGGGATGTAAAATCATTGCTTTTGAAATTGGAAAATCTTTCCTTTTTCTAGATTAATTTGTTAAGATGGAAGGGTAGCAAAGTTCATTCGGTGACTCCTTTTACTTTGGAAAGGATGTGGTGCCTATGCGTTAATTATTAACGCAGGTCGACATTTCTTATCCTAAAAGAAAGGGGATGTTCATGTCAGTACTCGAATTGATAGAGCTTTTGTACAAACTTGTCATGATAGTAAATGTTTTGTCCAAGCTCGCTTCTGTCAATAAATGAGGGAAACATAACAAAAAACGTTAACCGAAAACTTTGGCCAGTTGGTTAACGCTTTTTTGTTAGCTCAATGAGTCACCGTCTTAAACGGCGCTACGGGGGATGGTCGTTGGACCACCTCTTATAACACTATCATAGCACGTTGAAGATAGAATGCAAGTAAAAAGGGAAAAGGCTCGAGCCGTTCCTTTTTGGAAAGGACTAGTCAACATGAAAGCCAATGCTTTTTATAGAATTAAATTGAAAGAATTAGAAACCTCAACATTAAAAGGTCTTCCTCGCTATGAAGCTGATGATACTGAGGAAATGCGTGAAGAAAAGAGTGAAGAGCTTCTGGATACTCTCGATATCTTAGAAGACTTGGAACGGACTATCAAAGAGGATCAATCCGCGGATTTTAAAGAAAAGGCTCGAGCTCGTTTGATTGATGATGTACGCAGACATCGCTTGGCGATTTCCTTTGCTTGTTTGAATTTGGATGGAGACCGGCAGGACTTGTCCAATCGCTTTCTTCGTTTGAACCTTGATCTAGCTGAGGGATTTTCTGAAATTTTATATGGATATGATTTGCTTGCTGATTTAGCTTGGGGTTTGGATAAATGGATCGATGAGGAATTTAGTATGACTTGCTTGCGAATGGATGAAGAATTTATCGCCATTCTCGATGGTATTTTTGAAGTTTTTGAGAAGAGCCAAAGTAAGCGGACATCTCGAATGGAAGTTACGGAACTGATCGAAATTGTTTCAACTTATGAAAGGCAACTAAAAAATTGGATGAATTTTTTATTGGAAGTTGGAAATAGGGTGGATGAAGGTAAGCTTAAGGGGAAAAGGATGTCCTATGATTTCAGTGAGTCCCAGGAATTTTTGGAAAGCTTAGTGGATGATTATGATTTGCTGGGTGAATATATTTGGTAGGTGAAGATAGGCGAGTGCCCTTTCATTTGACCTGTTTCAGAAAGATTTTATGAATCATTTAGGGGAAGGGCTGTAAGCGCCCAATAACAGGGTATCTTGAAAAACCACTAGTTGATAAATTTGAATCCTTAGAACAACTTGCCCTACTCACACAAGAGGGGATCTCTAAAACAACTAATCTTCAATATGAGAAGAAAGATAAGAATTTATATCTTAGCCCGATATGTTTAGAGGATGTTCGTTATAAAAGGCCTAAAATAGTTTATACATCTCCTGAAAAGAAGATTGAAGCGCCATTGAATAGGACTGTATCTAAATATTTGTTGGATAAAATGTCAATTTATAAAACTAAATTAAGAACTGGTGAAAATCAAGTTTTTGCAATTCATCATTAAGGCTATGCAAGTAAGAGGGAAAAGAGTTGTTATCTTAGGATATAGACTGCTATTAGGAAAGGATATTAGGATATGAAACCACAGGTAGCTTATCGTATTGAGTTGAGTGAGCTTGAGAAGAGAATAAAAAAATATTTACGCAGAGTTGATGAAAATGACTCACTCGAATTCGTTAAGAAGAAATTCGATGATATGACGGAGGTCATGGATCAACTTTATGATTTGAGGAGCCGTATAGAGCAGGATACAACTGAAGGGTTTAAGATGAGTGCACGGAAACGTTTAGATTCGTATATTCGAAAAAACTTGGTTTTGTCTGGGTATTTACGTATGAATAAAGGTGATGGGGAAATGGCTTTTATTGATTCATTGATTAAAATAGATGTAGGGCTTGCAGAGCAGTATCTATTCGCTGATTCCATTGATATCGGGGTGCGTGCAAAACATTCTGAGAAAGAAATCTCTACGGAAGACTTTAATCGTTTTGACTATATTACAGAGGAATATTTTACGCTTTTCCATCTTCTACTGAGATTATATCAAAAGGGAGATGTGGAATTAGCTAAGTTACATGAAGTTCTTTTTGTATATAGCGGTATGGCCCTTGGATTTATAAAGGATGTGGTTATAGATATAGATATAGAGGAAAGTGGTTATAAAGTTATAGAGTTTTCTGAAGCTAAGAAATTTATAGCTGAGAAAAGGAATCAGGTGCTTGGTTCATTTAGTGACAGACTGCTTGAAATGGTGTTAAAAGATATCTGATTTTCTGAATTAATAATTTTTACTGTCCCATTCCCTTGACATCCTAGAATTTTTCGTTTAAAATAGCAAGGTATGTTTAGTAACTGATCACAACTAGCCGGCTAAACGAATACAAAGAATCTAAGAGGAGGTATTCTCGTGAAACGTACTTATCAACCAAGTAAAATTCGTCGTCAACGTAAGCATGGCTTCCGTCACCGTATGTCTACTAAGAACGGTCGCCGTGTGCTTGCTTCACGTCGTCGTAAGGGACGTAAAGTTCTTTCAGCTTAATGAGTGAAAAAAATCAGTAGAAACTCGAGTCTACTGATTTTTTTACATATAGAAAGTCAGTTTATGAAAATTTTTGATACACATACGCATTTAAACTTAAAACAATTTGCGGGTCGGCTAGAGGAAGAGCTTGAATTGGCGCGTGAGCTAGGTGTCGCCTGGCACAATGTGGTTGGCTTTGATCGGGAGTCGATTGAGGCAGCCTTGGCTTTGGCGGATGAAGATTCCATTTACTTGACCCTGGGTTGGCATCCGACGGAGGCCGGAACTTATGATGAGCAGGTTGAAGCTTACTTGCGGGAAGCTCTAGACCATCCCAAGGTGGTGGCCTTGGGGGAGATCGGTTTGGACTACCACTGGATGACTGCCCCCAAAGAGGTGCAGGAGGATGTCTTTCGCCGTCAGATTCGTCTGGCCAAGGAATTGGACTTGCCAGTAGTGATTCATACGCGTGATGCTCTGGATGATACCTATCGTATTTTAGCGGATGAAGGCCTCCCTGCTCGTGGGGGGATCATGCATTCTTATTCCGGTTCTGTTGCGATGGCGGAAAAATTTATAAAATTAGGGATGTGGATCTCCTTCTCAGGCGTTGTTACTTTTAAAAAAGCGCTAGAGATTCAAGAGGCAGCGGCCAAGTTACCGCTAGACCGAATTTTAGTCGAGACAGATGCCCCCTTCCTGGCTCCAGTTCCTTACCGAGGTAAGGAAAATCGGACAGCCTATACCCGCTATGTGGCTGAGCAGCTGGCTCAGCTGCGGGGGCTTAGTCTAGAAGAGCTGGCTGCAGCAACTTCTGCCAATGCCTGGCGGGTCTTTGGTCTGGATGGTGAGAATTGATGAAACCAGTGATTGGACCTGTTGTAGTGGTTGAGGGCCGTGATGATACCGCCAATCTGAAACGCTTTTTTCAGGTGGATACCTATGAGACCCGCGGCTCTGCTCTATCCTCAGAGGATCTTGAGCGAATTGCCTGTTTGCAGGAGCAGCGAGGAGTGATTGTCTTTACTGATCCCGATTACAATGGGGAACGTCTGCGTAAAATGATTAGTCAGGCTGTTCCAGAAGTCGGTCAGGCCTTTCTGAGACGGGCTGAGGCGACTCCTAAGTCTAAATCGGCAGGTCGCTCTTTGGGCGTTGAACATGCGGATTTTGAGGCTTTGAAGGAGGCTTTGGACGGAGCTTTTACGGGCCGGCAAGCAGATCCGCAGGAGCAGATTTCTCAAGTAGATCTGATGCGGCTGGGTCTGCTAGCAGGAGCAGAGAGTCGCAAACGTCGGGAATATGTCGGTGAAGTGTTGCGAATTGGCTATTCCAACGGCAAGCAATTGCCAAAGCGTTTGGCCATGTTTGGGATTTCCCTGGAGGAGTTGGTGACAGCTCTGGCGGGATTTAAAGAGGAGGAAGAATAGATGGCAACAGATTTGTATATTGTTCGTCATGGTCGGACCATGTTTAACACTCTACACCGGGCTCAAGGTTGGAGCGATACCCCTTTAACTGAGCAAGGGCAAGAAGGCATTCGCGAATTGGGAGTGGGTCTCCGTGAACGTGGACTTAGTTTCCACCGTGCTCTTTCGAGTGATTTGGGGCGGACGATTCTGACTATGGATATTCTTTTGTCAGAGTTGGGCTTGAAGGGAGAAATTCCTTATACCTATGATGCTCGGATTCGGGAGTGGTCTTTTGGTTCCAATGACGGCGTTTATGATCAGGATCTTTTCTTCAACATTCTACCGCGGATTGCGGGCGTCGATTCAATGGAAGAAATGACCTATGAGGATATGGCCAAGGCCATTTATGAAGCAGATACAGCTGATTGGGCGGAAACCTGGGAGCAATTACGGGATCGCTTGCTGGCGGGAATCAAGGATCTAGCTGAGAAAATGGAAGCTGCTGGGGGCGGGAATGCCTTGGTGGTTAGCCATGGTATGACCATTGGGACTCTCTTGTATTTATTGAATGGTCAACGCTTTGTGGTCTTGGATAATGGTAGCGTGACTCGTATCCGTTACGAAGATGGTCAATTCCAGGTTCTTGAAGTCGGTGATTTATCCTACCGCCAAGACGGCCGCAAGGTCTTGGATCAAAATCAGTCTTAAGACCTATAGAGCCGAAAAAGTCTGCTAAATCAGGCTTTTTTGCGGATTTATAGTGGAAATTAGCACTCTTTTCAAAAGAGTGCTAATTTTTTGAGCAAAAAACCTTGACAGAGAAACTGGATGCTGTATAATAGAATCATGAGTTAGCACTCAGGTTACACGAGTGCTAATGGCTGGGAGGAAACATGGTTACAGAAAGACAAGAGATCATTCTAAGGATGATCATTGAACTTTTTACAGAGACCCATGAGCCAGTTGGTTCCAAACGCTTGCAGGAAGGAATTGCTTCTTCCAGTGCAACCATTCGGAACGATATGGCGGCTTTGGAGAAGATGGGACTATTAGAAAAGTCTCATACCTCTAGCGGTCGGAAGCCAAGTATTGCGGGTTATCAATATTATGTTGAGAACTCCATGGCTTTGACCAGCCTTCCTCCCGAGGAAGTTTTTCAAATTCTGAAAGCCTTTGATGAAGATTTTTTCCAGTTAAAGGATATCTTCAAAAGAGGAGCGGATCTCTTGTCAGAGATGACTGGTCTGGCCGCCTTTGTACTGGATGTTGAACCCAGTCATCAGAGACTAACGGCATTTGATTTGGTTGTTTTGGGATCTCACACAGCCTTGGCTGTGATGACGCTTGATGATTCTCGAATCTTGACCAAGGAGCTGGTCATTCCTCGGAATTTTTTGGTGGATCATTTATACCAGCTCAGGGATATGGTTTTGGATCGTTTGTTGGGAGAGTCGGTGCTCTCCATTCACTACAAGATTCGAACAGAAATTCCGCAAGTAGTCCAACGCTATTTCCTTTCGCCTGACAATGTCACCGCTTTGATGGAGCATCTTTTCTCGGATCTTTTTGCAGAAGAAGTTGTGGCATCAGGCCAGGAGCATCTGCTACAGGAAGTGGGGCTGGAAACCTATCGCTTTTTCACCAATGAACAACAGCTGGCCCTTGAGCTACGCGAAGGTTGGTCCGATAATCAGGAGCAATTGATTCGCATTGCTGATTCGTCCAGTCAACCTTTAGCTGATTTGAGTCTGATGAGTAAACGCTTCTTGATTCCTTATCGGGGCTATGGACTCCTTAGCGTGGTGGGGCCGGTGAATAGCGATTACCAACGTTTACTTAGTTTAATTGAAGCTGTCAGTCGTGTTATGACGATGAAGCTGACCGATTTCTATCGTTACCTTAGCAGTAACCATTATGAAGTGCATTAAGGAGGTGCCAGGTGGCAGAGGAAACTACTGAAAAAATGGAAGAGCTAGTGGAGGAAACCACGGAGGCTCCAGAAAAAACAGAATTAGAAGTTGCACAAGAGCAGCTAGAAGAACTAGAAAATAAGTATCTTCGAGCTGTAGCTGAAATGCAAAACATTCAGCGCCGGGCCAATGAAGAGCGCCAGTCGCTTCAAAAATACCGCAGCCAGGACTTGGCTAAAAAGATTTTCCCAAGCTTGGATAACCTAGAGCGGGCACTGGCAGTTGAAGGCCTCACAGAAGATGTGAAAAAAGGTTTGGAAATGGTTCAAGAAAGCTTGATCCAAGCCTTGAAGGAAGAAGGAATCGAAGAAGTCGCTACAGACGGTGCTTTTGATCCAAATTTCCACATGGCTATTCAGACCCAGCCAGCTGACGAAGACCATCCAGCGGATACCATCGCCCAGGTCTTCCAAAAAGGCTATAAACTTCATGAGCGGGTGCTTCGCCCAGCCATGGTTGTTGTTTACAATTAAAGTATGACCGCAATGTCATAAAACTATCCTCGAATGAATTTTATTTTTTAAAAGAAACAAAAGAAAGGTCAAGAATCTTCGGATTCTTGGAAAAAATGATTATGTCAAAAATTATTGGAATCGACTTAGGAACTACAAACTCAGCAGTAGCGGTATTGGAAGGAACTGAACCAAAAATTATCGCTAACCCAGAAGGGAACCGTACAACGCCATCTGTTGTCTCTTTCAAAAATGGTGAAATCATCGTTGGTGATGCGGCTAAGCGCCAAGCTGTGACAAATCCTGATACCATCATCTCTATCAAATCAAAAATGGGAACTTCTGAGAAAGTTTCTGCAAATGGTAAAGAATACACGCCTCAAGAAATCTCAGCCATGATCCTTCAATACTTGAAGGGCTATGCAGAAGAGTACCTTGGAGAAAAAGTTACAAAAGCCGTTATCACAGTACCAGCCTACTTTAACGACGCACAACGTCAAGCTACAAAAGACGCAGGTAAAATCGCCGGTCTTGAAGTAGAACGGATTGTCAACGAGCCAACTGCAGCAGCTCTTGCTTACGGTTTGGACAAAACTGATAAAGAAGAAAAAATCTTGGTCTTTGACCTTGGTGGAGGTACCTTCGACGTTTCAATTCTTGAATTGGGAGACGGTGTCTTTGACGTATTAGCAACAGCTGGTGACAACAAGCTAGGTGGAGATGACTTTGACCAGAAGATTATCGACCACATGGTTGCAGAATTCAAGAAAGAAAACGGCATTGACTTGTCTCAAGACAAGATGGCTCTTCAACGTTTGAAAGATGCAGCTGAAAAAGCTAAGAAAGATTTGTCTGGAGTAACTTCTACGCAAATCAGCTTGCCATTTATCACTGCTGGTGAAGCAGGACCACTTCACTTGGAAATGACCTTGACACGTGCGAAGTTTGATGACTTGACTCGTGACTTGGTAGAACGTACCAAAGAACCAGTTCGTCGTGCTTTGTCAGATGCAGGTTTATCTCTATCTGAAATCGACGAAGTGATCCTTGTTGGTGGATCAACTCGGATTCCAGCCGTTGTTGAAGCCGTTAAAGCTGAGACTGGTAAAGAGCCAAACAAATCTGTTAACCCAGATGAAGTTGTGGCGATGGGTGCAGCAATCCAAGGTGGTGTGATTACAGGCGATGTGAAAGACGTTGTTTTGCTTGATGTGACGCCCCTATCTCTTGGTATCGAAACAATGGGTGGTGTGTTCACGAAATTGATTGACCGCAACACAACAATCCCAACTTCTAAGTCTCAAGTCTTTTCAACAGCAGCAGATAACCAGCCTGCAGTAGACATTCACGTTCTTCAAGGTGAGCGTCCAATGGCAGCGGATAACAAGACACTTGGCCGCTTCCAGTTGACAGACATTTCTGCAGCTCCTCGTGGAATCCCTCAAATCGAAGTAACCTTCGACATCGACAAGAACGGTATCGTGTCTGTTAAAGCGAAAGATTTGGGAACTCAGAAAGAACAAACAATCGTGATCCAGTCTAACTCTGGTCTAACAGACGAAGAAATTGATCGGATGATGAAAGATGCAGAAGCAAATGCGGAAGCAGATAAAAAACGCAAAGAAGAAGTAGACCTTCGCAATGAAGTAGACCAAGCGATCTTTGCAACTGAGAAAACCTTGAAAGATACAGAAGGACAATTTGAAGCAGAACGTGCAGCAGCACAAACAGCCTTGGATGACTTAAAAGCAGCTCAAGAAGCTAACAACTTGGATGATATGAAAGCGAAGTTGGAAGCTCTCAATGAAAAAGCACAAGCTCTTGCAGTGAAATTGTATGAGCAAGCAGCAGCAGCGCAACAAGCTCAAGCAGGTGCAGACCAAGCTGGTCAAGCAAACCCAGCTGATGATGTTGTGGATGGGGAATTTACTGAGAAGTAACAACCTTTGGGCAAGGGCAGATGATCTTCCAAACTGAAGGCGTCCTAGTCAGTCAATCCCAACTGCGATGAAGGAATAGGAAATCAGAGGTTGTAACCCAACCTCTGTTTTTCCATAAAGAGGAAAAGCCATGGAAAATAAAGGGAAGGTCTTGGTTGTCTTAACCAATATTGAGCAGTATGGGGAAGATCCCGAGCAGACCGGTTTATGGTTAGCCGAAGCCACGGAGTTTGTAGCAGAGGTGACTCAGGCCGGTTACCAGGTGGACTATGTCAGTCCGCAAGGGGGAACTGTTCCGATTGGCTGGAAAACAGGTGACGGGCTTTAGCAAGTGGGAAGAAATTCTGAGTGGCAAGTGGAAAAAAGTTCCCTTTATCACTGAGACAGAGGCCAGGAGGCGAGGAGCCAACTTCCAGCAGAAGTTCCCCTTCCAATCCCATGCTCTTCGGGACGGACGCTTGATTACTGGCCAGAACCCGATGTCAGGCAGGGCTGTTGCTCGTTTGCTCTTGGAAGCCATAGAGTGATAAATTGCCCTACTTTAAAGAAAGGAAAAAAGGTGTTCCTTAGGAACACGGGTTGTCAGGGAAAAGGGAGTTGCCCTTTCCCCTTAACCCTAGAGATGTACATATGAATAACACAGAATACTATGATCGTCTGGGAGTGTCGAAAAACGCTTCGCAAGATGAGATTAAAAAGGCTTATCGGAAGTTGTCCAAAAAGTACCATCCCGATATCAATAAGGAAACTGGAGCAGAACAGAAATACAAGGATGTTCAAGAGGCTTATGAGACTCTTAGTGATGAGCAAAAACGGGCTTCTTACGATCAGTTCGGAGCAGCTGGAGCCAATGGTGGCTTCGGTGGTGGCCAAGGATTTTCTGGTTTTGATGGAGCAGGCTTTGGTGGCTTTGAGGACATCTTTTCAAGCTTCTTTGGTGGTGGCATGGGGAGCAATCGTAATCCAAACGCACCGCGCAAGGGAGACGATCTTCAATACCGGGTGAATTTGAAATTTGAGGAAGCTATTTTTGGAACCACCAAGGAAATCAAATACAGCCGGGAAGCTTCCTGCCATACCTGTGATGGCTCTGGTGCCAAACCAGGAACTAGCCCTGTGACCTGCGGTCGCTGTGGCGGAGCAGGAGTCATAAACGTGGATACTCAAACACCACTAGGCATGATGCGCCGCCAGGTAACCTGTGACGTCTGTCACGGAAGTGGTCAAGAAATCAAAGAACCTTGCCAAACCTGTCATGGAACTGGACGCGAAAACCAAGCTCACACAGTTGAAGTACGTGTCCCAGCAGGTGTGGAATCAGACCAACAAATCCGCCTAGCTAGCCAAGGAGAAGCAGGCTACAATGGCGGCCCTTACGGTGACCTCTTTGTGGTTATCCAAGTCGCTGCTTCGGATAAATTCGAACGAGATGGCACAACCATCCACTATAGCCTCCACCTAAACTTTGCCCAAGCTGCCCTCGGAGACACCGTCGATGTTCCGACCGTCCATGGAGATGTGGAATTGAGCATTCCAGAAGGAACCCAAGCTGGCAAACGCTTCCGTCTCCGTGGTAAAGGAGCGCCAAGCCTTCGCGGCGGCGGTCAAGGAGACCAATACGTCACCATCGTCGTTGACACCCCAACCGACCTCAACGACACCCAACGCAAGGCCCTCATGGAATTCGCCCAAGCCGGCAACCTCAACGTCAAACCAAAGAAAAAAAACTTCTTCGAAAAAATGTTTGATGCAGATTAGTTTAGTTCGGAGAGCTAAACTAATCTGTAAGGAGCCGTGAAAAAGGTCGCAACGGACCTTTTCATGGCGAAAAAAGAGGGAGTGGGACAGAGTGGGAGGTTTCCCCCTGTCTCTGTGAACAATTTTTTGGAAAGGATTTGGTCTTGTGTTACACTGGCCAGGTCCTTTTGTTATATCTAAATGAGTTGACAGGTCTAATCGGGGGCCTTATTCGATACTCTTCTAGGTAAGAAGCCAACGGTGCTGAAGTAGGGTGAACGGATTGACCTTTGTTCTGCCTCGTGCTCTCTGTCTTGTTCTGCGACTTGTTTCCTGTTAAAATAGGGACATGGAAAAATTCAGATACAAGGCTGTGATTGCTTATGATGGAAAGAATTTTGCTGGTTTTCAACGGCAGCCGGAGGCTCGGACAGTCCAGGAAGAGTTAGAAAAAACCTTGACACGTTTGGCCAGTGGTCAGGCTGTACTGGTACACGGGGCAGGACGGACGGATAGTGGGGTCCATGCCTTGGGTCAGGTTGTGCATTTTGATTTACCGGGGCGACGGGATGTGGAAAAACTACGTTTTGCCCTGGATACGCAGAGTGCGGAGGACATTGCCGTGCGGTCGGTGGAGTTGGTGTCAGGTGATTTTCATGCTCGTTACTGGCCGCATCACAAAACCTATGAATTCTTGGTAGACTATGGTCGGCCGAAAAATCCCCTGCTGCGCAATCAAGCGACGCCTTTTCCTTATCCTTTAGATATTGAAAAAATGCAGGAAGCCTTGCAGTTTCTGAAAGGGACCCATGATTTTACAGGTTTTACAGCATCGGGGACGGCGGTTGAAAACAAGGTTCGGACCATCACGGATGTGCAGTTGGATGTGGATGAGGCGCACCATCTGTTGCGCTTCAGTTTCTCGGGGAATGGCTTTCTTTATAAGCAAATTCGCAATATGGTTGGCACCCTGTTGAAGATTGGTAACGACCGGATGCCGGTGGAGCAGATTCCCCTGATTCTGGAACAAAAGGATCGCCAGCTGGCGGGTCCGACTGCAGCCCCCCAGGGCCTCTACCTAAAGGAGATTATCTATGACCAAGATCTTAACCATAGCCGGCAGTGATATTTTTGCAGGCGGTGGCCTGCAGGCCGATTTGGCGACCATCACCCAATTAGGAGCTAAGGGTTTTGCGGCGGTGACTTGCGTGACCGCCCTGGTTGCTGAGGAATTTCAAGTGCAAGCCTTGACCCCGCTCCAGCTGGAGCAGCAATTGGTCAGCCTTACTGCCGTTGATTTTGCGGCCATCAAGATTGGCCTCTTGCCAAGTTTGGAGCACCTCGAGCTTGTCTATCAGTGGTTGCGGCCAAGGGCTCAGACGCCCCTTGTCTTAGATCCTGTTTTGGTTTTAAAAGAAAAGCAGGATCAAGCGCTGGGCCAGTGGACTAGTGCTTTTGAAAAAATCGCGGGTCTTAGCCAGGTCATGACGCCCAATCTGCCAGAAGCGGAGTTGCTACTAGGGCGAGAACTGCTTGATCAGGCTGACCTGGAAGTCGGGGCGCGGGAATTATCCCAAAAATTTGGGACAGCGGTTTATCTCAAAGCGGGTTCGCGGATTCCGGGGTCGGTGGCTCTGGACTATGTCTGGAGCGCTGGGCAGGGTTCTTATCTCGAAGCTCCGCAAGCCCAAGGCAGTGTTAATGGGAGTGGTTGTGTTCTAGCTTCTAGCTTAGCTACCTATCTGGGGCAGGGGCTGGACTTGAACCAAGCGAGTCAAGCAGCCAAGCAATTTGTAACAGCAGCCATTGAGGCTGCCGATGAATGGGGGGTTAGTCCATATGCAGTCAAATAATCTGAAATATTGGAGCCAGACGGCTATTTTTGTAGCTCTGACAGTCGTTCTAGGCTATATCAAGGTTCCGACTGCGACAGGTTTTTTGTCCTTGTTGGATGTCGGTGTTTATGCTGCTGCCTTCTATTTTGGCGGTCGCCAAGGAGCTCTTGTTGGAGGCTTGGGAGGTTTTCTCTTGGACCTCTTGCTGGGCTATCCGCAATGGAGTTTATTTAGCCTTGTCGCCCACGGAGGCCAAGGACGTTTGGCCCAAGGGATTATCCCATCACGTTGGCTTTCAGGCTTGCTGTCCAGTCTCTTTATGGTGGTTGTTTATGCAGGTGCTTCAAGCTTGATGTATGGGCCGGCAGCAGCCTTGCCCGAAGCGATTCCGAACTTTTTACAGAGTTTCTTGGGCTTTCTTTTAGCCCAGGTCTTGGTTAAGTTGTTAAGGAGGAAGGATGGCTGATTTAGAAAGGCTCAAAGTAGAAGTTGTTGATTTGGCGCGTGAACTGCTGGATCGGGTGCAGACGGCTGACGGTTCGGTTTTTGTCTTAGGTCTATCGACCAGCGAGGTTGTTGGTGGTTTCATTGGCCGAGATTCCAATTTGGAAGTTGGTCAAGCCCTGGTTTCAGCCCTCCATGCTTTTCTAAAGGACCAAGGCGTTTATTTGGCTGTGCAAGGTTGTGAACACGTCAATCGAGCCTTGGTGGTCGAGCGGAGCCTGGCCCTGGCCCGAGGCTGGGAAATTGTCCATGTGATTCCGACCCCTCATGCCGGAGGTAGTGGCCAAGTAGCGGCGATGCAGTTGTTGGACGACCCTGTTCTGGTGGAGCATATCCAGGCAGATTTGGGGATGGATATTGGTGATACTGCTATTGGAATGCATGTCAAGCATGTCCAAGTTCCGATTCGGCTCGCGGCTCGCGACTTGGGAGCCGCTCATGTAACCGCCTTAGCCAGCCGTCCCAAGCTGATCGGAGGAGCTCGGGCAGAGTATAGCCTGGATCCGCTTCGGAAATTTTAGCAAGCGCTCCAAAATTATTGAAGTTACTGATAACTTGTGATAGAATAATACAGATTAAAGATTTTAAGGAGTAGACTACATGTCTGTGAAATTTGAAAATAAAGAAACAAACCATGGATTGCTAACTTTCACAATTGCTCAAGATGTGATTAAACCTGAATTGGACCGTACGTTCAACCGTGTTAAAGGTTCTTTGAATGTCCCAGGTTTCCGTAAAGGTCATCTTCCACGTGCCGTTTTCAACCAACGTTTTGGCGAAGAAGCTCTTTACCAAGATACCTTGAATGCCCTCCTACCAGCAGCTTATGAAGCAGCAGTTAAGGAAGCAGGAGTTGAGGTTGTTGCACAACCTGAATTTGATATTGTTTCAATGGAAAAAGGCCAAGATTGGACAATTTCTGCAGCTGTTGTTACAAAACCTGAAGTAAAATTGGGTGATTATAAAAACCTAGAAGTATCTGTAGATGCAGATAAAGAAGTTTCTGAAGAAGAAGTGGATGCACGCATCGAGCGCGAACGCAACAACTTGGCAGAATTGGTTATCAAAGAAGAAGCTTCTGTTGAAGGTGATACAGTTGTAATCGACTTTGTTGGTTCTGTAGATGGTGTTGAGTTCGACGGCGGTAAAGGTGAGAACTACGCTCTTAAACTTGGTAGCGGATCCTTCATCCCTGGCTTTGAAGACCAATTGGTTGGTGCGAAATCAGGTGATAAAGTGACTGTTGAGGTAACCTTCCCAGAAGATTACCAAGCGACTGACTTGGCTGGTAAAGCTGCTAAATTTGAAACAGTAGTGCATGAAGTTAAGAGTGAGGAAGTTCCTGCCCTTGATGACGAGCTTGCAAAAGACATCGACGAAGAAGTTGAGACACTTGCTGACTTGAAAGAAAAATACAGCAAAGAAATGGCTGAAATGAAAGCTGAAGCTTACCAAGAAGCTGTTGAAGCAGCAGCTATTGAAAAAGCTGTTGAAAATGCTGAAATCGTTGACCTTCCAGCTGAAATGGTTCACGAAGAAGTACATCGTTCTATCAACGAATTCCTAGGTAACATGCAACGTCAGGGAATCTCTCCAGAAATGTACTTCCAAATCACAGGTACAACTCAAGACGACTTGCATAAGCAATATGAAGCTGAAGCAGAAAGCCGTACTAAGACTAACCTTGTCATCGAAGCTATTGCTAAAGCAGAAGGTTTCGAAGCAAGCGATGAAGAAATCAACAAAGAAATTGAAGACTTGGCAGCAGCTTATAACATGGAAGTTGAGCAAGTACGCAGCCTCCTTTCAACAGATCTGTTGAAACACGATATCACTGTTAAAAAAGCTGTTGAATTGATTACTTCAACTGCAGCAGTGAAATAAACCTTAGCCTTCTAAGGTAAAGAGAGGGTGGGACGGAAGTCCCTCTTTTCTTTTTTGACGAATCCTCAAAAATAGCGTACAATAAAGAGAATGACAAAAAAGGAGAACGACTTTGGAATTAGAAGTATTTGCTGGACAGGAAAAAAGTGAACTTTCCATGATCGAAGTGGCGCGTGCCATCCTAGAAGGTCGTGGGCGAGATCACGAAATGTACTTTAGTGACCTAGTCAATGAAATTCAAGAGTATTTGGAGAAAAGCAATAGCGAGATTCGCGAAGCTCTTCCTCTTTTTTACACAGAACTTAACGTCGATGGAAGTTTCATCTCCCTCGGTGAAAACAAGTGGGGTCTTCGTTCATGGTATGCTGTGGATGAGGTTGACGAAGAAATCATTGCCTTGGAAGAAAATGAAGACGAAGAGGCACCTAAGAAACGGAAGAAGAAACGTGTGAATGCCTTTATCGCTAGTGATAGTGATACAATTGATTACAGCGATGATGATCCAGAAGATGAGGACAACTACGCTGATGACGAGGATTCGATGAACTACGATGAGAATCCAGATGATGAGAAAAACGAAGCAGAAGCCTACGATGCTGAAATCAACGAAATTGCTCCTGAAGAACTGGGAGATGATGTCGAAGTTGACGAGGCAGATGATGAGGATGATGACGTCGAGGACTAATCCTCTGTTTCTCTTTGCTATCTTTTTGAAGATAAAAGTCCAACCGCTCTTATTTCTGTTGGCATAGTCATTTTAATGCAGAGGTAGATTGCAAACGCCTGTAAATGAGTCGAGGAGTAGCCTCTGAGCCCTCTCAATCTTGGCAGGTCAAGCAAGAACCCTGCGAGGGGAGTGGCAGACTGACCAAGCTTGATCCGTCTCCCTCCCTATTTTAATTGAAGGAGTAATCATGACAACAAAGTACATTTTTGTAACCGGTGGTGTAGTGAGTTCAATCGGAAAAGGGATTGTAGCTGCTAGCTTGGGTCGTCTTTTGAAGAACCGTGGTCTTAAAGTAACCATCCAAAAATTTGACCCTTATATCAATATCGATCCAGGAACTATGAGTCCTTATCAACATGGAGAAGTTTTTGTTACTGATGATGGAGCAGAGACTGACTTGGACTTGGGACACTATGAGCGTTTCATCGATATCAACTTGAATAAATATTCTAATGTTACAACCGGTAAAATCTATAGTGAAGTTCTTCGGAAAGAACGTCGTGGAGAATACCTAGGTGCAACTGTTCAGGTCATTCCTCACATTACGGATGCCTTGAAAGAGAAAATCAAGGGTGCTGCCCTAACAACGGATTCTGATGTCATTATCACAGAAGTCGGTGGTACAGTCGGAGATATCGAAAGCTTGCCTTTCCTTGAGGCTCTTCGTCAAATGAAGGCTGACGTTGGCTCAGAGAATGTGATGTATATTCACACCACCCTTCTTCCTTATTTGAAAGCTGCAGGGGAAATGAAAACCAAGCCAACCCAGCATTCGGTAAAAGAATTGCGGGGCTTGGGAATTCAACCCAATATGTTGGTGATCCGGACCGAAGAGCCAGTTAGTCAAGGAATTAAGAACAAACTCGCTCAGTTCTGTGATGTTCAACCAGAAGCAGTTATTGAATCCTTGGACGTAGAGCACCTCTATCAGATCCCTCTCAATCTCCAAGCGCAAAAGATGGATCAAATCGTCTGTGACCACTTGAAGATTGATGCACCTGCCGCCGACATGACAGAATGGTCAACAATGGTGGATAAGGTCATGAACTTGAAGAAACAAGTAAAAATTGCCCTTGTTGGGAAATATGTTGAACTTCAAGATGCTTATATCTCTGTAGTTGAGGCTCTTAAACATGCCGGTTATACCAATGATGCCGAAATCAAAATCGACTGGATCAACGCCAACGATGTGACCGCAGACAATGTTCAAAAGCTACTATCCGGAGCAGACGGTATTATTGTTCCTGGTGGATTTGGTCAGCGTGGTACCGAAGGGAAAATTCAAGTCATTCGCTATGCTCGGGAGCATGACGTGCCAATGCTTGGTGTCTGCTTGGGCATGCAGTTGACCTGTGTGGAATACGCACGTCACGTTTTGAATAAGGCTGATGCCAACTCTTCAGAATTGAATCCAGAAACCAAAAACCCAGTTATCGATTTGATGCGTGATCAGGTTGATGTTGAAGATATGGGAGGAACCCTCCGTCTGGGACTCTACCCAGCTAAGTTGAAGCCTGGTAGCCGAGCTGCTGCTGCCTACGATAACCAAGAAGTAGTGCAACGCCGTCACCGTCACCGCTATGAGTTTAACAATGCCTACCGTCAAGAATTTGAAGATGCTGGCTTTGTCTTCTCAGGTGTGTCACCAGACAACCGTCTGGCTGAAATCGTTGAATTGCCAGACAAGAAATTCTTTGTGGCTTGTCAATACCACCCAGAACTTTCAAGCCGTCCAAACCGTCCAGATGGACTTTACCGTGATTTCGTAACAGCTGCTGTTAAAAACGCAAAATAAATTCTGGTATTCTTCTTTTGAAGAAGCTAGTCATTAGAATCGGAGGCTAAGGACCCTGTCCCAGCCTCTTTTAGATTGGAGAAGAAATGATTCGGGAAATTCCCTTAGAAAAAGCCCATCGTATTTTAGCCTTATCCTCTGTGACCTTTGTATCCAGTGCAACCGAGGACGATAAAAATATTATGCCTGCTGGTTGGGTAGGCACCGTAGCCACAGATATTCTCAGCGTGATCATGGATTCAGCCAATTATACACGGAAGGTAATGGAGAACAGTAGCTATTTTGTTCTCCAAGTCCCTCGTGCCTCCCAATCAGACTTGATTGTGGAACTGGCTAAAAGCCGCCATGTCCATGAGGATAAGTTAGCAAAACTGTCCTTTTTTGACCCAAGTAATCAAGGTTATCCCTTGCTGGAGGACTGCTTGGCTTGGGTGGTTTGTGAGATTATCCCGGAACAACGTAATCAAGAGGTTTACGACCTCTTCCTAGGTCGGATTGTGGCTGCCTGGGCTGATGATTCAGTGTTCCGCGATGGACGTTGGCACTTGGATCAGGTGGATCCTCAAGATCGCCCAGTTCACTATGTGGCTGGAGGACAATTTTACCAAACAGGTAATGGTTTTCAGCTAGCCGATCCTTTTACTGCTGATTGAGGTTCCAAATGGAATCTTGTCAAATTTTTTGTACTAAATCTTAGAGAATGTACTCCTTACTTTTAATTGTTGGATCAGGCTGTATAACCTCATTCTTCCGTTGCTTGGCTGGGGTGCGGGAGTGGGGCCAGTTCGGATCCTTCAAGGCGAATGAAAGGACTAATCAGCTACTGCGTCAAAGGTATTTTGTTAACCAAAGTCAATGAGGCTAGACTTTTGTCCTAGCCTCTTTTTTTGAAATTAAAAAAAGAGTTCAAAACTATTGCAAATTTTCTGAAAAATAGTTACAATAAACTAAAATATTCAGAATTCTCTGAAATGTAGGAGGTTTTTATGACAGAATCAAAACGCTCTCTCACTGGCTGGACATTTGTAAATGCCGTTTTAACAGGAACTGCTTTAGCTGTTATTGTAGCCCTCATTCCCAACGCTGTTCTCAGTGAAATTTTTAAATACCTGATAGCTAATGGCTGGACTGGTTTGCAACCAATTGCGGATGCAGCAAGAATTTTTCAATATGGGCTTCCTTTGATGGCGGGTGTTTTGATTGCTTTGCAATTTGAATTAAATCCGATGCAAGCGGTAACCGTTGGCGGAGCAGGCTTTTTAGGTTCAGGAGCCTGGAAGGTCGTTCCGGTTGATGGTGTGCCTACAACTCAATTGATTAGTGTTGGGGTGATGTTAAACACGATGATTACAGCTGCCGTAGCGGTTTGGATGATTCAGCTCATTGGTGAGCGATTGGGTTCCATGAGTTTGATTCTATTGCCGATTTTGGCAGGATTGGGAGCTGGGTGTATTGGTTTGCTAACTCTGCCTTATGTTAGTGCGGGAACCCAAGCAATAGGTCAAGTAATCAACAGCTTTACAGCATTGGCTCCGCTTTCGATGAGTATCTTGATTGGGATGTGTTTTGCGCTCTTTATCGTGTCCCCCTTATCAACCGTTGCCTTGTCGATTACAATTGGTTTAGAGGGAGTAGCTGCGGGGGCTTCAGCGATGGGAGTTGCAGCAACAACAGCAGTTCTAGTGGTTGCGTCCTTTAAAGTCAATCGTCCGGGAGTAACGCTGGCGATTGCCTTGGGATCGATGAAGATGATGATGCCGAACTTTTTCCGGCGGCCGGTAATGGGATTAGCCTTTTTAGCTAATGCAGCTGTCTGTGCGATTCCAGTAGCTCTCTTTAATGTAAGCGGAACGGCAGCTTCGGGTGGTTTCGGTCTAGTTGGATTGGTTGGTCCAATGGCCTCTCTTCCAGGTTTGGGGCTTCCGATGATGCTATTTGTTTGGTTGGTCTTTCCATTTGCGAGTGCCTTTGTCATTGATTGGATTTTGACTAAAACCTTAAAAGCTTATACACCAGATATCTATTATTTTGAAGTAAAACGTTAAATCAGGGGGAAATAGTGATGACAAAAGTAACACCAGAAACAATGGATTGGGATAACCTTGGCTTTGCTTATGTGGATACTGGGAAACGCTACCGTGCTTATTACAAGGACGGAGCCTGGTCACCTGGTAGCATTGAAACGGATAAAATGGTTACCATTAGCGAGTCCTCTAATGTTTTGCATTATGGCCAAACCTGTTTTGAAGGTCTAAAGGCTTATCGGACTAAGGATGGTACGATTCAACTCTTCCGTCCGGATGAAAATGCCAAGCGGATGAATCGCTCGGCAGAAAAGTTATTAATGCCGGTCTTTCCAGAGGAGTGGTTTGTTGAGGCCGTTCATCAGGTTGTTGCAGCTAATGCGGACTGGGTTCCGCCGTATGGAACAGGAGCTTCTCTTTATATTCGCCCAGTTATGTTTGGAATTGGTGATGGCATTGGTGTTGTCCCTGCAAATGAGTACATTTTTTCCGTCTTTGTAATGCCTGTTGGTCCTTATTTCAAGGGTGGGTTACAGCCAGGGAACTTTGTCATTAGTGACTATGACCGGGCGGCGCCACGTGGAACAGGTTCTCAAAAAGTAGCTGGCAACTATGCAGCGAGCTTGCAGCCAGGGATGTTAGCCAAAAAAGCGGGTTATGCAGATGCTATCTATCTGGATCCTGAAACACATAGCAAGATTGAGGAAGTGGGGGCAGCCAATTTCTTCGGAATTACAGCTGATAATCATTTGGTAACACCACAATCGCCTTCAATCCTACCGTCGATCACTAAATACTCGATTCTTCACCTAGCCCAAGAACGTTTTGGGATGACGGTAGAAGAAGGCGATGTTTATGTGGATCAGTTGGATCGATTTGTTGAAGCAGGAGCCTGTGGTACTGCAGCGGTTATCACTCCGATTGGTAGTATTACTGCTGGGGAAACAGTCTATCGCTTTACAGAGGGTGATCAAGCTGGTCCAAAACTAAAAGCCCTTTATGAGGAATTGGTTGGTATTCAGTATGGAGATCGACCAGCTCCAGAGGGCTGGATTCAAAAAGTTGAAATTTCCTAACTTTTTTTCAAAAAACAATTGACAAGCCTATCCCTGTCTGATATACTAATTAAGTATTCAAGCGGGGATGGCGGAATTGGCAGACGCGCAGGACTAAGGATCCTGTGACCGCTTTAGGTCGTGAGGGTTCAAGTCCCTCTCTCCGCAAAGTAGCTAACCGAAAGGTTAGCTTTTTTTCATGTCAAAATTCGAATAGGACTAGAATTTTAGCAAAAAACGTGATAAACTATACAATGTATTGGGTGTACCCCAAAAAAATAAGAGGAGGCCGTTTACATGGCAATCGTTTCAGCAGAAAAATTTGTTCAAGCAGCTCGCGATAATGGTTACGCAGTTGGTGGTTTTAACACAAACAATCTTGAGTGGACTCAAGCTATCTTGCGTGCGGCAGAAGCAAAACAAGCTCCAGTATTGATCCAAACATCAATGGGAGCAGCAAAATACATGGGTGGTTACAAATTGGCTAAAAACATGATTGAAAATCTTGTTGAGTCAATGGGAATCACTGTTCCAGTTGCGATTCACCTTGACCATGGTCACTATGAAGATGTTCTTGAGTGTATCGAAGTTGGTTACACTTCAGTAATGTTTGATGGTTCTCACCTTCCAATCGAAGAAAACCTTGAAAAAGCTCGTGAAGTTGTTAAATTGGCACATGCTAAAGGTATATCTGTCGAAGCAGAAGTTGGAACTATCGGTGGTGAAGAAGATGGTATCATCGGTAAAGGTGAATTGGCACCAATCGAAGATGCAAAAGCTATGGTAGAAACTGGTATCGACTTCTTGGCAGCTGGTATCGGTAACATCCACGGTCCATACCCAGAAAACTGGGAAGGTCTTGCATTGGATCACCTAGAAAAATTGGCAGAAGCTGTTCCTGGTTTCCCAATCGTTCTTCACGGTGGTTCAGGTATTCCTGATGATCAAGTTGTTGCAGCTATCAAACTTGGTGTTGCAAAAATCAATGTAAACACTGAGAGCCAAATCGCTTTCTCAGATGCTACTCGTGCATTTGCTCGTAACTACGATGCAAACGAAGCAGAATACGATAAGAAAAAACTCTTCGACCCACGTAAATTCTTGGCAGACGGTATCAAGGCTGTTCAAAGTACAGTTGAAGACCGTATTGAAGTATTCGGTTCAGCTAATAAAGCTTAATTGTTAGAAATAATCTAGAGAGTGGGGGAGCCCCTCTCTTTTCTTTTTATTCGCAAAAAAAACGGAATTCCTTTCAAAAATCTGAAAGAAATTCCGTTTTTTGTTTGGCTCTATTATTTTTTGCCCTAATGGAGGAAAAGATTGATTAGTCCAAGAGGATAAGCCCATCTTCAACTCTAAAGGGTTCTTGGATGTTGATCCGGTCATAGAACATGACACCGTTAATATGGTCGATTTCATGTTGGACGACAATCGAGTTGTAACCTTTGAGCTTGATCCGATGTTTTTCCCCGTGTTTATCGAAGTATTCTACCGTAATGCGCGAGTTGCGAAGAACATAGCCAGGTTTGTCTTCATCCACAGATAGGCAGCCTTCCCCATCTTTGAGGGCTGCTCGTTGGACGGAGTGGGAGACAATTTTGGGGTTGTAGAGAACTTCTTGCAGGCTGTAGGCTTCCTTAGGAGGCTCTCCGTCTGGGCTTTCTGGATTAGGGACGAGAACAGCAATGATACGTTTGCTGATGTTGACTTGAGGAGCAGCTAGACCAACGCCCCCGCGCAATCCCATTTTTTCAGCCATAACCGGATCCTGGGAATTTCTTAGAAATCCGAGCATTTTTTCACCCAGAATGATTTCTTCATCACTGAGAGGGAAGGTTACTTCTTCCGCTTTCAGACGGAGGGTGGGATGGCCGTCACGGATAATGTCATCCATATCAATCAGGTGTGATGACCGTGTTAATCGTTTTATTACAGACATGCGTTTCTCCTTTTCTTTACGTTCTACTATATCATAATTGGTCTGCTTTTTTGAAAAAATCAACCAGCTTTTTTGGTGCGGTGTTTGTCCCGGTTCCGCCAGGCTTGATAACTTTCCAAGATATCGAAAAGTAGGCAGAGGCTAGCGAGCAGGTAGAGAATCGCTTGAAAATCTGGAATCAGCCCCCAATGACTAAGGGAAAGAGTACTGTAAATCAGCATCCGCATAAAATAGACTAATCCGATTTTTTCATCATGTATTTCCCTTGTTTCTAGTCTATCTTTTTTGTTTGTAAAAAGCTAATAAAAACTTGTTTGCATTTTGAAAATAAAAAACGAATGGATAAGTAGAAGGAGGTGCAGATGGAGCAGAAGCAATGGCTTGCTTGGGAGCAGGCGACAAGGGAGGAGCGGAGTCTCCTTCTGAAGCAGATTTCTACGCAGGAAGCAAGGGTGTATGTCCGTTATCTACGGGAGCAATGGGATGTCTTACCGGCTGACTTGGGCCAAGAACTGGCCATTTTTTTAGCTAGTATGCATTACCAATTGGAACTCGAGTTGTTGCATTTGGAAGAGGCAGGGAGAAAGGACAGTTCTGCCTACCAAGAATTGATGGATTTTTATGGAATCTCAGGATTTTTGACAGGGATGGAGGAGCCGAATGAAGAAACTGCGATGGACCATGCAACTGCTATTTCTAGTTCTGGCTAGTATGGGCCTCTTTTTTATCTACCGTGCCCAGTCCTACCAAGCCCTGCCTAGTTCTGTGAAACATTTGGTCGAGGCAGAGCCACTCAAGGATCGGCGAAGTTTGCAACAAGGAAAGGTGGAGGGCTTGGTCCTGTACTACTCCAAGCGTCCTAGTAGTGTGGAAGCCCAGTTGGAACTGGAGCAATTACTGAAGGACTTCCGCAAATCCAAGCGGACGGTGGATTTATCCCATGAATTTTTACCAGAAGACTTGCAGGGTTACCGAACCATTTATTATTTAGGAGAGGATTTGCTGCAACAAGCGGAGCTCCAAGCTTCCTTAAAGACCTGGGTCGAGGCAGGTGGTCAGTTGTATATTGGCATGCCCCAGGCTAGTGAAGAGGATTCTAGTTTTCAAAGCTGGTTGGGGGTTGCGTCTGGGACTAGGGAGAATCAAGTGGTTTCTTCGATTAGTTTGGAGAAGGATGTGATGCTTGGAGGTTCGGGTCCCTTTGTAATTGCCCATCCTTTTGATTCGGCTTGGGGAGTACAGTTGGATGCTAGTTGCCGGGTTCCTGCTTGGGATACGAAGACGGAGCTTCCCCTGATTTGGCAGAAGGAGGCAGGAGAGGGCCAACTGGTGGTGATGAATCTGGGAATCTATGACAAGGTTTACCGAGGAATTTATAGTTTGGGCCTATCTTTGATGGATCCGGTGTATCTTTATCCAGTGATTGATGCTGGGGTGGTCTATTTGGATGATTTTCCAGCCCCTATTAGTGAATCCGAAAAGATTTGGATTTCAAAACAGCGCCAAGAACCGTTTGATCAGTTTGTGCCCAGGACCTGGTGGCCCGCCATGCAGGCTCTCGGAAAGGAGTTACAGCTTGTTTATACGGGTGCTTTGGTGGCTAGTTATAACAAGCAGGTTCATCCCCCTTTTCCCCTCCTTTTGCCTGACTTGGAGACTTTGGAGTTGGGGCAAATGCTTGTAAAGCAGGGTGGAGAGTTGGCCTACCATGGTTATAACCATCAACCTTTACAAGTGCAGGCTTGGGAGCAAGCGATGCCAGAGGCTTATGTTTCTTGGCCCCAGGAACGAGCCATCCGAGAGTCCTTACGTAGTTTGGAGCAGTTGGTTACAACTTATTATGGTGGACAAAAACCAAGTGTCTATGTCCCGCCATCGAATATTTTGAGTCCGGAGGGGCGTAGGGTACTCGCTTCAACTTTACCGGATTTAAAAGGGATTGCTTCGACCTATTTTCCAGGGGAGGGAGCCTACGCCCAGGAATTTGGTCTAGGCACAGATGGTCTGCTGGACCTACCACGCTTGGTTTCGGGGATGGACTGGGATGACTTTGACAGATTGGCGGTTTTTTCGGAGTTAAATACCCATTTTGTCCACAGCCAGTTCATCCATCCCGATGATATTTTGGATCAGACCCGTAGTCACGGCAAGAGCTGGGAGGAGCTTTTGGGAGCTTATCGTAGCTCCATGAAAGCCTTGCAGCAAGCGGTGCCCGACCTCGATTTTGTGGGAGCCAGTCGGTTTGCAGCTAAGGTTGGTGGATTTTTGGCCTTGACCTTACAGGTGGATGAAGGAAGTGATTTTTTGGAGTTGACCTTAGGTCATGCAGAAGGTACTCGCTCCTTTCTTTTGCGCCAAAATAAGGGACGAAATCTGCGCGTGACGGGTGGACGAATCAAACAAGTGGCCAAACAGCTTTATTTGTTGGAGACAGATGTAGAGAAGGTGAGGGTTGAATGGGATTCTTAGGGAAGCAGGCAAATTCAGTGATTGTTTTAGTGGTGGAGGGGGCCTATCCGTATCGGAAGGGTGGATTGTCTAATTGGATTCAGGATTTTATAGGAGGGATGGAGGGTTATCAATTTTATTTAGTCACGATTGTGGATAGGCCGGAAACTTGTGGGACTTTCGTCTATGACTTGCCTGCCAATGTTTTTGGTTTCCAGGAGTTGGTTTTGGAAGGGGAAGATTTAGAGGAGCTTCCTCCACAGTGGGCACTAGGGTCGGATCCTAGTCGGTGGTTGACGGAGATTTTGGATGCTGATGCCTGGGATGTGGCTAGCAGTCGTTGGGCCCTACAGACACCACAGGTCTTTAGTCAGCTCTTTCAGTGGATTAAGTACAGTTATCCCAAGGCCCCTTTTTTACCCCTTTACCGTCAAATTCGGTCCCTTTTTGGAAATCTCCTGGGCTTGTTGGCACAAGTGAAGCTGCCAGTAGAAGCTTGCTGCATCCACGCCTTATCGACAGGTTATGCCGGTTATGTGGCTACTTATTTGTCCAGAAGGCTCACCTGTCCTTTAGTCCTGTCTGAGCATGGCCTTTATCTTTTGGAAAAAGAAGAGGTGCTGAGTCGTTCTCCCCAGCTAGTAACAGCCCAAAAGGACTGCATTCGTTGGTTCTTTAGGGAAATGACTAGAATCAGCTATAGTCAAGCTAGAACCGTGACCAGTCTGTTTAAGGGGGTGCAAAAGCAGCAAGTCCAATTGGGCTGCGCTGCTCATAAGTGTCAGCCCAAATTATTCATACCTCAAACAACTCCGTGTAAATAGCTAAAAAATCATCAGAAATTGCCAAAAAACAATGGCAATTTCTGATGATTTTTCTTGTCGTTCAATCTGTTCTAAGGATAAAAATGGATTCAATGCCTTATGACCCTAAAAAGGACAGACTCCGCCCTTGGTGCGACTCTCGATTTTTAAAAATGTATACTATTTGATATTTTAAAGTCCTAACAAAGGTGGTCCCGTATCTCTTGCTTTATAGAGAATGGGTAGGGAGAAATTCAATCTAGAAATC
>NZ_JAOBSU010000040.1:0-14057 GCF_025447695.1 Streptococcus danieliae
CCAACTAGGCGTTTAAAGCGTACATCGGAAAGTTTTTTACTGGATTCATAATTCATAGCTTTAGTTTATCATATTATAGTTTTGCAGGAAGTCTATTATTTCCAGATTGAGAACCCAATGGGTTCTTTTTTCTTCCTTCTCTTAACGGACTTGAAGGACTTGTGGTATAGTAGGAGGGAGGAGGTGTGTATGAAAAATCAACAGCAAAGGATTGTCCTTGGGACTCTCTATGGAATTCTATCGGGTATTGTCTGGGGTCTCTGCGGGATCATTGGTCAATACTTTTTTTCACATTATTCAGTGGAAACGGGCTGGATTACCTCCATGCGTCTTTTGGTTGGTGGTTTGACCTTACTGACCCTGGCTGTTATTCAAGATCCGAGTGGCTTTTGGAAGCTGTGGCAGGAACCACGGTACTTGCCTCGTTTTTGTGCCTACACCATCTTGGGTCTGTTTTCAGTCCAATTTTTCTTTTACCTCAGTATTCAATATTCCAATGCGGCGACAGCCACCATTTTGCAGTTTACGGCGCCGATTTTCATTTTGCTCTACACAGCCTTGTGGAAAAAACATCCAGTTTCTAAGAAGTCGATTCTGTATGTTGTCCTCACCATGCTGGGGGTGACCTTGTTGGTTAGTGAGGGGGATTTGAGTCAGCTTTCGATTAGTCCCATGGCCTTGGTGGCGGGACTCCTAAGTGCGCTGGGGATTTTGTTTAATACTACCTTGCCGACCCATTTTATGAACCGCTTTGGATCGCTCTACACCTTGGGTTGGGGTTTCCTGGTGGCAGGCATTTTTTCCAATTTTCTCTCCCCTGTCTGGAAGCTGACCTTCCAAGTCGATGCCGTGAGCTTGTCGATCTCGGCCATCATTGCCTTTTTTGGGACCGCCTTTGCCTTTTGGATTCTCTTGCAGGCACTCAAATTGGTGTCGCCCTTAGTGATTTCGGTGGTTGGTGCCAGTGAACCCCTGGCTTCAATCTTGCTTAGCCTAGCCTTTTTAGGCTTGGAGCCTCATTGGTCGCTGTTTTTGGCTTCTGTCTTGATTTTACCGTCTATGATTTTGCTTTCGATAGAAGAGGAAAAAATTTAAAGAGGAGAAGCTCTGTTAGCAGGATTTGGGAGTTATAAATGGATAGTGCACAATTAATGGACCGGGTAGATGCAGCCTCCTTTCGGATGATTACCCTCCTCTTGCAGGAGGGGGGACCGCTACCCTTGGGAGAGATTCAGGCGCGCACAGGCTTGTCTCGCAAGACTTTTTTAAAATATTTGGATGAGTTTAATGAGCTTCTAGACCAAGAAGGGCTTGGGGCTCAGCTAAGTTTGGAGGGGGAGGTCTTGCGTTTACAGGCGGGGCGGAGCTTTCAGCTGGTGGCTTTACTGGGAACCCTTTTGCGGCGCTCCTTACGTTTTCGGATTTTGGAGGCTATCTGGTCCCAGCAGGTCTTTAGTATCCAATCTTTGGCCACACGTTTTCAGATTAGTGAGGCGACCTTGAACCGCCAACTCCTGGGACTCAACCAGCTCTTGGAAGAGTTTGGCCTTGTGATTCAGAATGGGCGCTTGCGGGGTAGCGAATTGCAAATTCGCTACCTGGCTTTCCGGTTGTTACAGGAGATTAGCCTGCCAGCAGATGTTCTGAATCTCCAGCAGCAGGCCGCTTTTGTAGAGTTTCAGACGGCCTTACAGGGGTTAACTCAGAAGGATCTGGGCTTGGACCTGGCCCTGTGGTGGTCGCTGGCTCAGATGCGCCAACGCTTTCAGTATGGCGAGTCGGAATTTTTGGGGCTTTACCAGGAGCATCCAACTTTTCAACAATTGAAACAGTGCTTGCTTCCTTTGGATATGGAGGAGCGGGAGCTAAAACTCTTGTTTGCCTTCCTGGTTGGTCAAGGTCTTTTGTCCAGTCGGGAGATGGAGCGGGTGTTAGCCTTTGGAGGTCCCATTCAGGACAAGGTGACCGAATTGTTACAGGCTTTAAAAGAGTTGGGGGTGTCGCCCCACGGGCCAGGGCCTATTCTGGATGAACTGGGGCGGTTGGCCAGTCAGGTTTATTTCTTTAAAGGAGGGGTGGCTACTGGGGATGGTGAGCGGAAGCTTCAGTCCTATATCCAGCTCCAACCCCAGTCTTGGCTGATGGTTGACGTGGCGGGTTCCTTGGCTCTGCGCTTGGTCGCTGGCGAGGATAGCCGCTTTCTAGCCTTTGAGTGGGATTTTATCCAAATTTTGGACTACCTGGGTGATTTGAAGCAGGTGCCCCAGCGTGTGGCAGTTGATTCCCACCGGTCAGCCCTGGTTTTGGCCCGGATGGTGCGGACCCTCAAGCAGTACTTGCAGCACAATCGCTTGATTGAGGTGGAAGCCTATCAGGAGGGAATGGACTATAGCCTGGTGGTGACTGATGCAGCCTGGCGGACCTATTCTTACCAGACCACCTATCTTCTACAAAACGATTTATTGGGCTATGACCTGGAGATGATCCGGGAGCTCCTTCAAACTGATAGGATTTTGTGAAATAATCACAAAATCCTATCAGTTTTTTTAAAATCATAAAAAAAGTTGATAGGATGAGAATGAAAGCGTTTGATATACTAAAGGCAGATTAAAAATCTTAGGAGGTCTATCATGGCAGAAACGTACATTATGGCGATTGACCAGGGGACGACGAGTTCACGGGCGATTCTCTTTAATAAAAAGGGAGAAAAGGTTGCGAGTAGTCAGAAGGAATTTACGCAGATTTTCCCAGAGGCTGGTTGGGTAGAGCATAATGCCAACGAGATTTGGACATCCGTACAATCCGTCATTGCGGGGGCTTTTATTGAGAGTGGTGTTAAACCAAGTCAGGTAGCAGCCATCGGGATTACCAACCAGCGGGAAACAACGGTGGTCTGGGACAAGGAAACAGGGCTTCCAATCTATAATGCCATTGTTTGGCAGTCTCGGCAAACAGCTCCGCTAGCGGAACAGTTGAAGCAGGATGGTTATACAGAGCTCTTCCATAAGAAGACTGGTTTGGTGATTGATGCCTACTTCTCTGCGACCAAGGTTCGTTGGATTTTGGATCAGGTTCCTGGTGCGCAAGAACGGGCTGAAAAGGGCGAATTGCTCTTTGGAACCATCGATACTTGGTTGGTCTGGAAGTTGACAGATGGGGCTTCGCATGTGACGGACTACTCCAATGCGGCGCGGACCATGCTCTACAATATTGAGACCTTGGAGTGGGATGATGAGATTCTTGAAATCTTGAATATTCCGAAAGCGATGCTGCCAGAAGTTCGTTCCAACTCTGAAATTTATGGTAAAACAGCCCCCTTCCATTTTTATGGTGGCGAGGTGCCTATTTCAGGGATGGCTGGAGACCAGCAAGCAGCCCTCTTTGGCCAATTAGCCTTTGAACCAGGTATGGTTAAAAATACCTACGGAACGGGCTCCTTCATTATCATGAATACAGGCGAAAAAATGCAGCTGTCGCAAAATAATCTTTTGACAACAATTGCTTATGGAATTAATGACAAGGTTTATTATGCCTTGGAAGGATCGATCTTTATTGCAGGATCGGCGATTCAATGGTTGCGGGATGGCTTGCGGATGATTGAAGCTTCACCAGAGTCTGAGACCCTAGCCTTGGCTTCAAAAAGCAATGATGAAGTTTATGTGGTACCAGCCTTTACCGGTCTAGGAGCACCTTACTGGGATCAAAATGCCCGTGGTTCGGTCTTTGGCTTAACCCGTGGAACCAGCAAGGAAGACTTTATCAAGGCGACCCTACAATCCATCGCCTACCAGGTTCGGGACATTATTGATACCATGCAAGTGGATGCTGCAACAGCCATTCAATTGCTTAAGGTCGATGGTGGGGCAGCCATGAACAATTTCTTGATGCAATTCCAAGCAGATATCTTGGGCATCGAGATTGCGCGTGCCAAGAACCTTGAAACCACAGCCTTGGGAGCAGCCTTCTTGGCCGGTTTGGCAGTTGGTTATTGGCAAGATTTAGAAGAATTAAAAACCTTAAATGAGACTGGTCAACTCTTCGAGCCATCCATGAACGAAGCGCGTAAGGAACAACTCTACAAGGGTTGGAAAAAAGCGGTTAAAGCGACGCGCGTGTTCGCAGAAGAGGACTAGGAGCGTATCAGTCATGGAAAGGGACCAGCCCATGAATTGTTTGTGGGGCTGGCAGTGAATTTCTGGAATCAACTCTGTTGTAGAGAGTGTTAGATAAGGATAGGTAATAACGATGGAATTTTCAAAACGAACCCGTACACGGGCATTGGAAAAAATGCAGGAACAAACACTGGATCTTCTCATCATTGGTGGGGGAATTACTGGGGCTGGGCTAGCCTTGCAGGCAGCCGCATCTGGCTTGGATACCGGTCTGATTGAAATGCAGGATTTTGCGGAAGGAACTTCAAGCCGCTCGACCAAACTGGTTCACGGGGGACTTCGCTACCTCAAGCAATTTGATGTGGAGGTTGTTTCGGACACCGTTAGTGAGCGGGCAGTGGTACAACGCATCGCTCCTCACATTCCCAAACCAGATCCAATGTTGTTACCGGTTTATGATGAACCGGGGGCAACCTTCAATCTGTTTCGCTTGAAAGTGGCCATGGATCTCTATGACCTCCTGGCGGGGGTTAATGGTTCGTCTGTTGCTAACCAAGTCTTGAGTCGGGAGCAGGTCTTGGAAAGAGAACCGGACTTGCGAAAAGAAGGTTTGGTTGGTGGTGGAGTCTACCTAGACTTCCGCAACAATGATGCCCGCTTGGTGATTGAAAACCTCAAACGGGCCAATCAAGATGGCGCTTATTTGGCCAGTCATGTGAAGGCTGAAGGTTTCCTTTTTGAGGGAGATCAGATTGTCGGTGTTCAGGCGCGGGATCTGTTAACCGATCAAACCCTTGAAATTCGGGCTCGTTTGGTTATTAATACAACTGGTCCTTGGTCTGACCAAGTCCGCAATCTCAGCAATCCTGATCAAGCCTTTAGCCTCATGCGGCCAACCAAGGGGGTTCACTTGGTGGTGGATTCCAGCCGTCTTAAAGTGAGCCAGCCTGTTTATTTTGACTCTGGTTTGGCCGATGGTCGGATGATTTTTGTCCTTCCTCGTGAAAATAAAACCTATTTCGGAACAACTGATACAGACTATCAAGGAGATCTGGCTCACCCTCGTGTGGAACAGGAAGATGTGGACTACCTCTTGGAGATTGTTAACCATCGTTTCCCTGAAGCTCACTTGACCGTTGCGGATATTGAAAGTGGTTGGGCTGGTCTACGGCCGCTGATTGCGGGCAACAATGCTTCTGACTACAATGGTGGAGATAACGGTTCGCTTAGCGATGCTAGCTTTGAGCAGTTGATTGACGCCGTTCAAGCTTATCTTGCCAAAGAAAAAACACGGGAAGATGTGGAGCATGTCTTGAGCAAGATGGAATCTTCAACTTCTGAGAAGAGTTTGGATCCGTCTGCGGTTTCACGTGGTTCCAGCCTAGAGCGGGATCCAAATGGCTTGTTGACCTTGGCGGGTGGTAAGATTACAGACTACCGCAAGATGGCTGAGGGGGCAATGGAATTGATTCTGCAAATTTTGGCAGAGGAATTCCAGCGGAGCTTTACCTTGGTGCATTCGAAGACTTACCCAGTATCGGGTGGTGAATTGAATCCACACAATGTGGAAGCAGAATTGGAAGTCTTTGCTCAATTGGGAGTTGCGCGTGGTTTGGATAAGGATGAGGCGAAGTACTTGGCCAACCTTTATGGATCCAATGCTCCGAAGGTTTATGCCTTGGCGCAAACTGTGGAAGCAGCCCCAGGCTTGAGCTTGGCGGATACGCTATCCCTGCATTATGCCATGCAAAGTGAATTGGCCTTGAGCCCGGTTGACTTCTTGCTTCGTCGGACTAACTACATGCTCTTCAAACGAGAGCAGGTGGACGGTATCAAGGATGCTGTAGTGGAAGAAATGGCTCGCTACTATGAGTGGACTTCAGAAGAAAAGGCGACTTACCAAGCGGAATTGGAAGCTAGCCTAGCAGAAAATGATTTGGCTTCTTTGAAGGCTTAGGACTTAGTGACTTTCCAATTCTGTACGGATTTGGAAAGTCCGTTTAATGTGGTATAAGGAGAAAGTAATGTCGAATGAATTTTTAGGAGAATTTTTAGGAACAACCCTTCTCATTCTTTTGGGGAACGGAGTTGTAGCCGGCGTGGTGCTTCCAAAAACGAAAAACCATAACGCAGGCTGGATCGTTATTACAGCTGGTTGGGGTCTAGCGGTAGCCATTGCGGCCTTTGCGGTTGGTAGCCTGTCACCGGCCCACCTCAACCCAGCCGTATCCTTGGCTATGGCCATGAGTGGCTCGCTACCATGGGCTTCCTTTGCTAGCTATGTACTAGCCCAATTCTTGGGAGCTATGTTTGGTCAGATTCTTGTTTGGCTCATGTACAAGCCCCATTACGATATTGCTGAAAACCCAGCAGATATCTTAGGCACTTTCGCAACCGGTCCAGCCCTCCGGGACAATGTTTCCAACCTGGTTTCTGAGATCTTGGGCACCTTTGTCCTCGTCTTGACCCTCTTGGCGATGGGAACTGCCAATATTGCTGCAGGTGTTTCAACCCTAGCTGTATCCGCTTTGATCATCGGGATTGGTTTGTCCCTTGGTGGAACAACCGGCTATGCCATCAACCCAGCCCGTGACCTGGGGCCACGTTTGATGCACTCTATCCTACCAATTGCTCACAAGGGAGATGGTGACTGGTCCTATGCTTGGATTCCAGTCGTTGGCCCCCTCCTTGGTGCAGCCCTAGCGGTTCTTGTTTACGGACTTTATTAAGACTGTATAGCGGTTGGCTAAGCCAGCCGCTTTTTGTGTTATTATAAGATTATGAAAAAAATCTTGCGAAAGAAGGGCCTGGACCTTCTCAAACAGCAGTCCCCAGAGAGAAAAGCACTAGCCGATCAGCGTTTGCTGGAACAGTTCTTGGCCTCACCAGCCTATGGCCAGGCAGAGGTGCTGGCCAGCTATCTGTCCTTGGCTTATGAAGTCAATACCCAAGCCTTGCTGGAGCAGGCTCGCTTGGATGGGAAGCGACTCCTGGTTCCCAAAGTTGTTAAGCCCGGTCAGATGGCTTTTGTTGACTATGATCCAGAGCGGCTCCAGCCGGGAGCCTATGGGATCTTAGAGCCGACCAATGATCCAGACCCTCGACTGACTTTGGCAGACATTGACCTGATCCATGTGCCTGGCCTGGTCTTTAATCGAGCAGGCTACCGGATTGGCTATGGCGGGGGTTACTATGACCGGATTCTTACCCATTTTCCTGGCTGGACCCTAGCGACCATTTATGCTGTCCAATTGGCAGATTTTATTCCCCAAGCCCATGATCAAGCTGTAAAGGAGCTCCTTATCGATGATGTCTCAACTCAAATATAGCCCTGTCACCCATTTATTTGTGGCGCTCAACTGCCTGGTGTTCCTTCTCATGTATGTGGTCTCCGGTGGTGTTGTAGAGGATGCCCGGCTACTGATTCAGTTTGGAGCCCTTTATCCACCCCTGATTCAGTGGGATTTGGGTCAGTCCTACCGGCTTTTTTCAGCCATTTTTGTACATATTGGTTTTATGCACTTTTTCGCCAATACCCTGACCATCTATTTCTTGGGCCAGCAAATCGAACGCCTGTACGGCTCTGTTCGCTTTTTCTGGATTTACCTTTTAACCGGTCTGATGGGAAATCTTTTCTGCCTGGTTTTTAGCTCGGATGCGATTGTGGCTGGCTCTTCAACCTCCATTTTTGGTCTGTTTACCATCTTGGTGGTCTTACGCTGGTTGCCCAATCCCTACCTCCAATACCTGGGCCAGTCCTACCTACCGCTTTTGCTGATGAATCTGGTCTTTAGTCTAGCCCCAGGAGTTAGCCTAGCGGGTCATTTAGGAGGATTGGTGGGAGGAGCCTGTCTGGCCCTAGTCCTCCCCCTAGCTCCTTACGGTTTGGTCCATGGCCGCCAAGGACAAGCCTTGGGGGTAGGTCTTTACCTAGGATTAGGCTTACTCTTTTTCGCTTCTGTTTTGTCCTAAAAAAACGAGCCTCCTTGTTGGGAGAGCTCGTCTTTTTTCATAGTATTATTTTAATTTTTTGGCTGGGGCAGGGCGGTCTGCCTTTTCTAATTCTTTCCCAAGATCAATGATGTATTGTTTGAGGTCATCTTTGACTTGTGGGTGGCGGAGGGCGTATTCAATTGAGGTTTTCATGTAGCCATATTTGTCCCCAACATCGTAGCGTTTGCCCTTGAATTCACGGGCAAATACACGCTGGGTTTTGTTGAGGGTGTCGATGGCATCGGTTAATTGAATTTCGTTACCGGCTCCTGGTGCTTGGTTTTCCAGAATGTTGAAAATTTCCGGAGTCAAGAGGTAGCGACCAATGATCGCAAGATCACTTGGAGCATCTTCTGGAGCTGGTTTTTCTACAAAGGTTTCCACAGAGTAAAGACCATTTGTTCCTTTGCCTTGGGGAGCGATGACTCCGTAGGCGGAAACTTCATCATGGGGTACCTGCATGACAGCGATGGTTGAAGCATGGGTTTTGTCATAGTCATCCATGAGTTGGCGTGTGAGCGGAACCTTGTCTTCCATGAGGTCATCCCCCAACATGACCACAAACGGTTCATTTCCGATAAAAGCCTTGGCTTGAAGAACTGCGTCTCCTAGTCCACGTGGATGGCTTTGGCGGATGAAGTGGAGGCGGATACCGGTTGTTTCATCGACTAGTTTGAGGAGTTCGGATTTACCTTTTTCTTTTAAATTGTATTCCAATTCAAAGTTTGAATCGAAGTGGTCTTCGATGGAGCGTTTGGCTTTACCGGTTACCACCAAGATTTCTTCAATCCCTGATTGGAGGGCTTCTTCGACGATAAATTGAATGGTTGGTTTGTCGACAATCGGCAACATCTCTTTAGCGAGGGCCTTGGTAGCTGGGAGGAAACGAGTTCCGAGACCGGCTGCGGGGATAACGGCTTTTCTGACTTTTTTGTTCATACTTAACTCCATTCGTTTTCTTCTTTAAATTCATTGGTCATCATGTCTTTGATGGCCTCTTTGATGGGACGATTTTCGTAGATTACCTGGTAGATGCCCTGGGTAATTGGCATATAGACTCCGAGCTCTTGGGCTAGTTCGTAGGCAGCCTTGGTTGTGGACAGGCCTTCGATGACCATACCCATGGAAGCTTTGATGGATTCCAGGTCTTGGCCTTGGCCGAGGGCATAACCAGCTCGCCAGTTGCGGGAATGCTTGGAGGTTCCTGTAACAATGAGGTCGCCGACTCCGGAGAGGCCGCTGTAGGTTAGTGGGTCTGCCCCCATGCGGACCCCTAGGCGGGTAATTTCAGCCAGGCCACGGGTAATGATGGCGGCCTTGGCATTGTCGCCATAGCCGAGGCCTGCTAGGATGCCGGCTCCAACTGCGATGATGTTTTTCAGGGCACCTGCGGTTTCAACCCCAATGACATCGGTGTTGCTGTAGAGACGGAAGTAGGCGTTACTAAAGAGCTCTTGGGCGTAGCGGGCCTGTTCCAGATCCTTGGAGGCTGCGGTAATCAGGGTGATATCGCGGACAATAGCTTCTTCAGCATGGCTGGGTCCAGATACAACAATGATATCGGAGCGGAGATGTTCGGGAATTTCTTCCTCTAGGATGGTAGACAGTCGTTGGTGACTGTTTGGTTCCAGTCCTTTGGAGGCGTGGAGCACCTGTACCGGATGATCCAGTACCTGGGCAACTTGTTGGGCGACTAGTCGTGTGACCTTGGTTGGGACTACAAAGAGAATCGCATCGGTATTCGTGAGGGCCTGCTTGAGATCGGTGTAGGCCTGGATGGTTTCCGAGAGGCGGACATCCGTGAAGTAGCGCTGGTTGGTGTGCTCTTGGTTAATCTCCTGGACTTGCTCAGACAGGTGGCCCCAGAGGCGCACCTCGTGGCCATTGTCGTCTAGGACTTGAGCCAGGGCGGTTCCCCATGACCCGGGTCCGAGGATTGTGATAATTTGTTTTTGCATAGTCGTTCCTTTATCAGGTATTCGTTTTCAATTTTACCAAAAAAAAAGTTAAAATTAAAGGAAAATGGTGGATTGTTCGGCCTATCCGAATAGGCCTTGCGAACTTTTGGCCAAACTTGGAGTAGATTGTGCCAGCTCTCCCCATAATATTTTAGGAAAAGGTTCGTGTTTCTTCCTTATTTGGCGGAGGTGGCTGGTTTGAATTCTCGGATTTGGGTGATATAATGGTATAGTTGTTAGTCAAAAAAGGAGGAAATTATGCTGAAACAGGCGTTAAAGCCCTATAAGTGGTATGCAATGGGTTCTTTGCTGATGGTGATTGTGATTGTATCCAGTTCACTGCTGCAACCTAGCTATTTAAGTGATGTCTTGGCTGCTGTGCTCGAGAATGATCGGGCTAAGATTGCTTCGATGGGTGTCTGGTTGCTTGTGATTGCAGGGGCTGGTTTGCTAGCCGGTGTGATCAATACGATTCTGGCTGCTAAGATTGCCCAGGGAGTGTCGGCAGACTTGCGGGAAGCTCTTTTCCGTAAAATTCAAACCTTCTCCTATGCCAATATTGAAGAGTTTAATGCTGGAAATCTGGTTGTCCGGATGACCAACGATGTGACCCAGGTTCAGAATCTGATGATGATGCTCTTTCAGGTCTTGCTCCGTTTGCCGATTCTTTTTGTTGGAGCCTTTGTCCTAGCTGTGCGGACTCTGCCCAGTCTCTGGTGGGTTTTGGTTTTAATGGTGCTTGGAATTGGTAGCGTAATGGCGATCATTATGGGGCGACTGGGACCTCGTTTTGGGCTGTTCCAGACTTTAATGGATAAGATCAATGCCATCGCCAAGGAGAATCTTCGAGGCGTTCGGGTGGTGAAATCTTTTGTTCAGGAAAAATCCCAATATGCAAAATTTAAAGAAGTCTCCAATGACCTTTTGGATCTGAATCTTTTCATCGGTTATGGTTTCTCGATTATGATGCCAGCTGTGACATTTATTGCCTATATGGCGACCTTCTTGGCCATCTATATGGTTTCCCAACTTGTGGAAACGGATCCTGAGGTGATTGGAAATATCGCTTCCTTTATGACTTATATGATGCAGATTATGTTCTCAATCATCATGGTGAGCTTTATGGGAATGCAGGCTAGTCGGGCTTTTATTTCTTTGAACCGGATGAAGGAAGTCTTGGATACCGAACCGGCTATGTCCTTTAAGGAAGGTGAAACAGAAGAACTTACGGGAAGTCTGGTCTTTGAACATGTGACCTTCACCTATCCCCATGACAATGAGCCGACCTTGAAAGATGTCAGCTTCGAAGTGCAACCCGGTCAAATGATCGGGGTTGTAGGGGCGACCGGATCCGGTAAGTCCACTCTGGCACAACTGATTCCACGCCTCTTTGATCCTCAAGAGGGGAGCGTTTCAATTGGCGGTCGCAACCTGAAAGATGTCAGTCAGGAGACTCTTCGCCAATCTGTATCTATTGTTTTGCAAAAAGCCATTCTCTTTAGCGGCACCATCGCAGACAATCTCCGCCAAGGGAAGTCTGGAGCTGATTTGGAAGCTTTACAACGAGCCGCTTCGATTGCCCAAGCCAAGGAATTTATTGACCGCTTGGATGACAGTTATGAAAGCCAGGTCGAAGAGCGGGGGAACAACTTCTCTGGTGGTCAGAAGCAGCGGATGAGTATTGCCCGCGGTGTCATTGGGAATCCTAAGATTTTAGTTTTGGATGATTCGACTTCTGCTTTGGATGCAAAATCCGAGAAGCTGGTTCAGGAAGCCTTGGATAAGGATTTAAAAGGGACAACGACAGTGATCATTTCCCAGAAAATCTCTTCGGTTGTCAAGGCAGATAAGATTCTGGTACTGGATGAGGGACGTCTAATTGGTCAAGGGACCCATGCGGAATTAGTAGCGACGAATACCGTTTATCGAGAAATTTATGAAACTCAAAAAGGAAAGGAGGACTAGGATGAAAACAGCACGCTTTTTTTGGTTCTATTTTAAACGCTACAAGTTATCTTTTCTGTTCATTTTCTTAGCCATCGTGGTCTCGACCTATTTACAGGTGCAGGCTCCTGTTTATCTGGGAAAGGCTTTGACAGAGCTGGGAACCTGGGTCCAGGAGTATTTTAAAGCCAAAGCCCTTAGTGATGCGACGGGTGCTGCTTTGGTCAAACCAAGTATGGATGCTTTTGGAGCGGTTATGTGGAATCTCTTCTTGACCTACCTCTTCACGGTGGTATCAATGTTGGTTTATATCCTGCTCTTTACTCGGATTGTGGCACATTCCACTAACCGAATGCGGAAGGGCTTATTCGGGAAACTGGAGCGTTTGACGGTGGCTTTCTTTGATCGAAATAAGGATGGCGACATTTTGTCACGCTTTACATCGGATTTGGACAATATTCAAAACTCCTTTAACCAAAGTTTGACGCAGGTGGTTTCGAACATTGCCTTGTATGTTGGCTTGGTCTGGATGATGTTTGTTCAGAACCAACAATTGGCCTGGGTTACCGTAGCTTCTACCCCAGTCGCTCTTCTTCTTTTGATTTTTATTGTCCGAATGGCTCGCAAATATACGAATTTACAACAGGCTGAGATAAGTAAGCTCAATGCTTATATGGATGAGAAAATTTCTGGGCAGAAGGCGATTATTGTGCAGGGGGTTCAGGAAGAAACCATTGCGGGCTTTATGGATTTGAATGAACGGGTGCGCAAGGCTACCTTTAAGGGGCGACTTTTTGCAGGAATGTTGTTCCCGGTGATGAATGGGATGAGCTTGATTAACACGGCGATTGTCATCTTTGTGGGTTCGACGCTTGTCCTGAATGATTCATCGATGACGACAGCAGCCGCTCTAGGCTTGGTTGTGACCTTCGTACAATATTCGCAACAATATTATCAGCCGATTATGCAGGTAGCTTCGAGCTGGGCAGAGTTGCAATTGGCCTTCACAGGAGCTGGTCGAATCCAAGAAATGTTTGACCAAGAAGAGGAGGTTCGTCCTGTTCAAGCTCCTCACTTTACCGAGTTACGAGATGGAGTTGCCATTGAAGGGATTGACTTTGGTTACCTACCAGGTCAAAAAGTTCTGAAAAATGTCAGCATCTCTGCACCAAAAGGGAAAATGGTTGCGATAGTTGGACCGACAGGATCTGGTAAAACCACCATTATGAACCTGATCAACCGCTTTTACGATGTTGACGCGGGTGCTATCAAATTTGACGGCCGCGATATTCGGGACTATGACTTGGATAGCTTGCGGCAAAATGTCGGGATTGTCCTTCAGGAATCCGTTCTCTTTAGCGGTACTATCCGCGACAATATTCGTTTCGGGGTTCCGGAAGCGAACCATGAGCTGGTGGAGGCTGCTGCCAAGGCAACGCATATCCATGATTTTATCATGAGTCTACCAGAGGGCTATGATACCTTGGTTGATGATGATCAAAATGTCTTCTCAACCGGTCAAAAGCAGTTGATTTCCATTGCTCGGACTTTGATGACCGATCCCCAGGTCCTCATCTTGGATGAGGCAACTTCCAACGTAGATACCGTAACAGAAGCCAAAATTCAAAGTGCCATGGAAGCCATTGTGGCTGGTCGGACCAGCTTTGTGATTGCCCACCGCCTCAAGACGATCTTGAATGCGGATGAAATTATTGTTCTCAAGGATGGGCAAGTCATCGAACTTGGTAACCATCAAACCTTGCTCGCCCAAGATGGCTTCTACGCAAGTCTTTATAAGAATCAATTCGTTTTTGAATAATCATGATTTAGTAGATTTTAGATGAGGCTGGGACAAAAGTCTCATAAAGCCTAAAAAGGAGAGATTCATCTACTGAAATGAGTCTCTCCTTTTCTTTTAGAATCTCCTCTTCCTATATTTGAGGAGATTATTGGCCATGAGAACCAATCCCATGTCAATTTTTACTTGTCGTTTTCCTCGTAGGTTACAACGTTTGTAACCTAAACAAGCCTTTACCTGTCCAAAGACAGG
>NZ_JAOBSU010000041.1:0-13734 GCF_025447695.1 Streptococcus danieliae
ATCAAAAAGGATGGCCAAACTCCTTGGTACACAAGGGGTTAGCTATCCTTTGTCTTTTTTAAACTGATAAACTCGGGGAGCTCTTGAAAAGAGTCCTTTTCAGGGCTCTTTTTTAGTCTCAAAGGGGAACAATTCAGGATTTGTGGTATAATATGAGAGATATAGTGGCGATTGCTTCATGAAAATTAGAATCCGGCGACAAGTGAGCGAATATTTTCGGAGAGCATCAAACATATGAAAAAGTAAAAACTGGGCAAGGCCAGTGTTTTGTTGAGGAAAAGATGTCAAGAAGTAGAAGAGCTCGGGTTGATTCCAATCCCGTTTTAAAGATTGTAAACTGGATCCTCTGGGGATTAAGTTTGCTGTTATCCGTCTATTTGGTTTACAGTCTCTTTCGTTATGGTATTTTAGCCGTTTATAATCTGAATGTGATCCTATCCCTAGTGGCTTTGGTGGTTCTAGGAATTTTGGGTTGGATCTTATTGCGTTTCCCGGCGCGTGTTTGGGTGACCATTATCTTGGTACTTAGCCTTTTGGTTGCCGGTGTGGGCGCGATTGGGGTGCAACAACTGGTAGGCCTTTCCTCCCGCCTCAATCATCAGGCCAATTATACTGAGTATGAGCTGACGGTTTATGTGCCCAAGGACAGCGATCTTCAGGACTTGAGCCAGGTTGAGAAAATCCTTGCTCCTATGGAGACGGATAAAGATAATTTGGCCAAGCTTCAAGAGGATTTAACTACGAATAAACAAGTGAATCCCCAGTTTGAAAGCTCCAGCTCCTATGTGGATGCCTATAAGCAGCTAAAAGAAGGACAGGCGCAAGCCATCGTCATTAACAGCATTTTTGCAGACACCATCGAGAGCGAGTTTCCAAACTTTGGCGAAGGTTTACGTCCCCTTCATACCTACCAGGTACGGCGGAAGTTGGAAACCGGTCGTCAGGATCCTAAGGCCCAGGCCTTTACTATCTATGTCAGTGGGATTGATACCTACGGTCCGATTACCTCTGTTTCTCGGTCTGATGTCAACATTTTGATGACTGTCAACCGCGAGAGTCAAAAAATCCTGTTGACAACAACGCCTCGAGATGCCTATGTACCGATTGCCGACGGTGGTAATAACCAGCCGGATAAATTAACCCATGCAGGTATTTATGGAGTCGATGCCTCCATTCACACCTTGGAAAACCTCTATGAGACGCCGATTAATTACTATGTGCGGTTGAACTTCACCTCTTTCCTCAAACTGATCGACCTAGTCGGTGGGGTGGATGTTGAAAATGACCAAGCCTTTACCAGCTTACATGGCCAGTACGACTTCCCAGTCGGCACGGTTCATCTCGATTCTGAAAAAGCCCTAGCCTTTGTGCGGGAACGTTATGGTCTTCAAGGAGGCGATAATGATCGCGGTAAGAACCAAGAGAAGGTCATTACCGCAGTCCTTCGGAAGCTGATGTCGACCGACGCTCTCAAGAATTATCCACAAATCATCCAAGGACTTCAAGATTCCATTCAGACCGATATGAGTTTGGAGACCATGATGGCGCTGATCAACAGCCAGCTGGAATCGGCAGGGCAGTACCAGATTTCCTCTCAAGCTCTGGAAGGAACTGGTAGCATGGATAAGCCATCCTACGCCATGCCAGGGTCCCAACTGTATGTGATGGAAGTGAATCCAGAAAGCCTGGCAGCGACCAAGGCCAACATTCAATCTATTTTGGAGGGACAATAAATATGATTGATATTCATTCACATATTATTTTTGATGTGGATGATGGTGCTCAAACCCTGGAGGATACCCGAGCGCTCTTGGAAGAATCTTACCGCCAAGGCGTGCGCACCGTCATCGCCACCTCTCACCGCCGCAAGGCCCTCTTTGATACAACAGAGGAAAAATTTGCGGAAAACTTTCAAAAAGTCAAAGCTCTTGAATCTGAGATTGGTCCCAATTTTTCCATTCTCTATGGTGCTGAGATTTATTTTAATTCCGATGCTTTGCGAAAATTAGAAGAGCAGGCCTTACCAACTCTAGGTGGGACTGGTTATGCCCTAATCGAATTTAGCATGGACACCCCCTACCGGGACATCCATAAGGCCCTCTCGGCTGTGCTCCAGCTGGGGATTACCCCAGTGGTGGCCCACATTGAGCGCTACCATGCCCTGGATATGGATGCAGCCAAGGTGAAGGAGCTAATCAAGATGGGCTGCTACATGCAGATTAATTCCTCATCCGTGCTTCCGCCCAAGCTCTTTGGCGACAAGTATAAATTCATGAAAAAACGGGCTCGCTTCTTTTTGGACCAAGACCTGGTCCACTTTGTCGCAAGCGATATGCACAATCTGGATAAACGTCCCCCTTATATGGACCAGGCCTATAAAATTATTCGGAAAACCTATGGCTTGGAGAGAGCCCATCGGCTTTTTATCACCAATCAGGAATTATTACTAGAAGATGAAATTATTTAGGAGAACTTATGAAAAAGCAACATAATCAAGTGGAAGTAGATGTCCTCAGTCTCTTGCGGACGGTCTGGAAACGGAAATTCTTGGTCCTCTTCTTCTCCCTTTTGACAGCAATTTTGGCCTTGGGCTATAGCCTCTATGTGGCAACGCCGATGTACCAAAGTACAACGCGGATCTACGTGGTGAACCGCCAGCAGCAAGACAATCCTGGTTTGACCAACCAAGATTTGCAGGCCGGTACCTACTTGGTAAAGGACTATAAAGAAATCATCCTGTCTCAAGACGTGATGAACCGTGTTGTGTCCAATCTTGAATTGGATTTGAGCACGTCCCAATTGACGTCAAAAATCAATGTCACAGTTCCAGCAGATACGCGGATTGTGTCAATTAGTGTTCAAGATGAATCTGCAGAAGAAGCAGCGCGAATCGTTAATGGTGTCCGCCAAGCTGCTGCCGATAAGATTATCGAGGTTACCAAAGTTTCGGATGTAACTACCTTGGAAGAGGGTCAGGTGAATAGCCAGCCGGTTTCGCCAAACATCCGTCGGAATGTTCTACTTGGTTTTGTTGCGGGTGGAGCCTTGATGGTGATGATTGTGTTGGTCGCAGAAATTATGGATGACCGTGTAAAACGACCAGAAGATGTCGAAGAAATGATGGGTTTACCGCTTTTGGGTGTGGTGCCAGAATTTTCAAAACTAAAGTAAGAGAGGGAACTGCATGCCAACATTAAAATTAAATCGGGCCCGTCGGGAAGACGCTGAAAAAACCGAAGAATTCTATAATGCTTTGCGGACAAATATCCAGTTGAGTGGAGACGGCATTGATGTTATTTCAATTAGCTCTGTTCAATCTGGTGAAGGGAAGTCGACGACTTCTGTTAACTTGGCCATTGCCTTTGCCCGTTCAGGCTACCAAACGCTTTTGGTGGATGCCGATATCCGCAATAGTGTCATGTCCGGTGTCTTTTCAACCCGCGATAAAATCACGGGCTTGACAGACTACCTAACCGGAAAAAATGATCTGTCTGAAGGTCTCTGTGATACCGATATTGAAAATCTTTACGTGATCCAAGCAGGTCCTGTGTCCCCTAACCCAACAGGACTCTTGCAAAGTCAGAATTTTAACAAGATGATTGATATCCTTCGTAAGTATTACGATTACATCATCATCGATACTCCACCGATTGGTTTGGTTATCGATGCGGCCATTATTACCCAACAAGGTGATGCGACCGTTTTGGTAGTTGAGTCCGGTTCTAACAAACGCCGCGCTGTTGAAAAAGCGGTGGAACAGTTGGAGCAAACAGGAACTCCTTTCCTTGGAGTGATCCTCAACAAGGTTGATACCAGCATGGAACGTTACGGTTCTTACGGAGCCTACGGTTCTTATGGGGATTATGGAAATTACGGCAAAAAAATCCGTGAAGAGAAGAAGAAAAAAGAGAAAAAGAAAGACAAGGAAGAACGTAGTCGCTCTCGTCGAAACCGCGATAAAAAATAAAATAAGGGGGATAGCGGATGGCAGACACGATTTTAGTCACAGGTGGAGCTGGTTATATTGGCTCCCATACAGTTCTAGAGCTATTGGAAGCTGGTTACAAGCTGGTGGTCCTAGATAATTACAGTCATTCATATCCTAAGAGCCTGGAAGTAGTCAAGGAATTGACTAACCAGGCTTTCCCTGTATATGAAGGAGATGTTCGTGATAAGGACTTGTTGCAGCAGATCTTTTCCCAGCATCCGGTGACGGGAGTGATCCATTTTGCCGGTTTTAAGGCAGTGGCGGAATCGACCCAGCAACCCCTAGCCTACTATGACAACAATCTTGTAGGCCTGCTCTGCCTCTTGGAAATCATGGAGGAGCAGGGCTGTAAAAACCTGATTTTTAGCTCTTCGGCAACGGTTTATGGCCAGCCCATCCATCTTCCCCTAGGGGAGGATGCTCCCCTGTCCGTGACCAATCCCTATGGTCGAACCAAGTTGATTGGTGAGAACATTCTCCGTGACCTCTATGCCCAGGATCCTACTTGGAACCTGGTCCTCCTCCGCTATTTTAACCCTATCGGGGCCCATCCCAGTGGTCGCCTTGGGGAAGATCCTCAAGGCATTCCCAATAATTTGGTCCCGTATATGACCCAGGTTGCCAGTGGTCTCCGCGACCACATTCGGGTCTTCGGCAATGACTATGATACCCCTGATGGGACTGGTGTCAGGGACTACATCCACGTGGTCGATCTCAGCCGAGGCCATGTTGCCGCCATGAAAAAATGGGCTCCAGGTTCAGGTCTATCCATCTATAACTTGGGGACTGGTCAAGGCTACTCTGTTTTGGAAATGATCCAGGCTCTCAGCCGAGCTGTCGGCCGCGATCTACCCTACAAAATCTATCCGCGTCGCCCAGGCGACATTGCCAGCTGCTATGCAGATCCCCGTAAGGCCCAGACAGAGTTGGGCTGGTCTGCCCAATTGGATCTGGAGGCCATGTGTCGCCACGCTTGGAGCTGGCAGCAGCAACATTCGCAGGGCTTTCAGGACTAGAATATAGGGTTTGTAGAGGTAGTCCAGATCCAGCTTGCTTTAGAAAGGATTCTATGTCACACAAGTATTTACCCGGCCTAGCGGCCGCCCTGTTTGTAACCCTTCTGGCCTTAGGTCTGGCTCAGTTTCTGCCCCTAATTGGCGTTGCCCCCCTTGCGCTTCTTTTGGGGATGTTCCTCGGGAATAGTCTCCTCCGTTCTCCCCAATTGAGCCTAGGTACCAAACTAGCAGAGAGTCGTTTTCTGGAGTACGCCATCATTCTTCTGGCCTTTACCATGGATACCAAAAATTTCGGGCAGATGGGTCTGCCCTCCCTGGCTTTTGTCAGTCTCATGTTTCTCCTCTCCCTCCTGGCTAGTTACCATCTGGCTCAGAAGCTCGGCTTTTCCCAGGATGCGGCGACCCTCCTGGCTGGGGGAACGGCGATTTGCGGTTCCTCAGCGATTGGCGCGCTTAGTCCCATGACCCAGGCTTCTGAGCAGGAGAAGGGGACGGCCATTGTCTTGGTTAATCTGCTGGGGACTCTTCTCATGTTCCTCTTTCCCCTCGCCGCTGTCCTACTAGGCTTCCAGGATCTACAGCAGGCCGCTTTGATCGGCGGTAGCCTGCAATCCGTTGGTCAGGTGGCAGCCGCGGCTAACCTGCTCTCCCCAGCCATCCTTCCCTTGGCCATGCTCTTTAAACTGACCCGCATTCTTTATCTGGTTCCCGTCCTCTTTTTCCTTGAATTTCGGAAAAAAGAACAAATAACGGCGCCAGCTAAGACGGCCAATCCCTTACAAAAGGTCCCTTACTATCTCTACGGCTTTATCCTGGCCAGTCTACTCAATGCCTGGCTGGACCTGCCAGCACCGGTCACCTCCAGCCTTCAGCAGTTGATGACTTGGCTCGAATGGCTGGCCCTGGCTGCCATCGGCCTCAGACTGGATCTGCGGACCTTTATGAAAAATGCACCGACCTACGGGTCTTATATCCTGATCATCGGCCTGGTCCAATTTGTCCTCGCCATGGTTGGAATTTGGGCCTTTGGCTTGTAAGCTATTTAGAAATTGAAAAGGAGCAAGTCTCTACTGGATTTGTTCCTTTTTGAACGTTGAGCCCAATGGGCTTGTCTTTTCCCAGTGCTTGAATTGGGCTCAAAGATTCTGGAAATCAAGTATGAAAAGGGTTACAATGAAGATAAGGAGGAAGACATGGTTGACAATCGCACCCTAGCTGTTCTGATGGAGCTATTTGCGACGAAGCGAGAAAGTCTGTATGAATTAAGTATTCAGACAGGTATTGACAAGCATCAGTTGCAGTCTAATTTGGAGTTGGTGAATCAACTGCTGCAGGAACATTCCTTACCTCAGCTCCACTTCCGAGAAGTTGAGTTTCTGGTTTCGCCAGACCTCTATGCGCAAAAAGAAAAGGTCTTTTCTCTTTTTCGGAGCCGACAAATCTATTTGTCACAGGAGGAGAGACAGCTTCTGATTTACCTCTACACATTTATTCGAAGGGATTTTATCGCCAATAGTGACTACCAAGAGCTACTGAGTGTGAGTCGCAACACCACCCTAACGGACATTAAAAGTGTCAAAAATCTCTGTTTGGACTTTCAAGTCGGCTTCGACTATAGCAGGGCTCAAGGCTATCATTTGCTGGGGCGTGAAGAAGACAAGCACCGCTTAGCCCTCTATGCAATTAGTCATTGTCTGCAATCCGCTATCGGTGTCTGGGCCCTGGATTATATCCTTCAAGCATGGGGTCAAGACAATCCGATGGAAGAATTGAAAGTGGTGAGCCAACAAGCCTGTCAGGCTTATCAAGTGTCAGCCTTGGAAGGGAAGCTCGATGAATATCTCTATTTTTTGATTTTTTTTACCCTACGTCAGAAACGGACGAGAACCTCTATCTCGTGGGATTCTGAGCCTCGTCAAGGTGGTGCGCCAGCTCTTCTAGAACGATTGTGGCAGGTCTTGTGTTTCCGAAATAAGGGCCTGTTAGAGCTGGATTCTGCAACAGCAGCTTATCTCTCACATTTGTTGCAGGGATGTTTGGAGGGGGAGGCTCAGGATGGTCGTTTCTACCAGCTGACCCTGGCAATCGTGGAGGAGATGGAACGCCTGTCGCTAGTCACCTTTGACCAGCGTTCTGAGATGATTGCCGGTTTACAACGCCATCTAATTCCAGCTTACTACCGCTTGACCTCGCGTTTAATCCCTGTTAATTCGTATACGGAAACCATTAAGGAAGAGCATGCAGATTTATTTTATCTTGTAAAAAAAGCCTTGAGACCTTTGGAAGAACAGCTAGGTTTTGAAATACCGGATAGTGAAGTCTCTTATTTTGTGATCCATTTTGGCGGTTACCTTGAAGCAGCTCAGCAACCGTCCCATCGTTACCAAGCCTTGGTTGTTTGCCCCAATGGAGTTAGTTCATCGCTGATTGTGAAGGAAAATTTACGACAGCTATTCCCAAATATTTATTTTGCCGACACCTATTCAATACAGGGCTGGGAGACGGTGGATGAGAAACAGTATGATATGGTCTTTGGAACGGTTAAGGTGGATACGGACTTGCCCTTTTTCCTTGTATCACAGGTGATGACTGCTAGTCATAAAAAAGAGCTATTCCAATTGGTCAATCGCTATTTTCCAAATGCCGCTTATTTTCCACTGGAAATTGAGCAGCTCCTAGCGTTGATTGGACAACATGCGACCATTCATCAGGAGCAGCCCCTGAAATATGAACTGGTACAGTTTCTCAATCAACGCTCATTAGAACAAAGGAGGAGTCCGATGTTAGAAGAATTACTAACAGCAGAGACCTTTCAAAGGTCTGAACAAGAACTGGAATGGCAAGCAGCGATTGCCTTGGCGGCCCAACCTCTGCTTGATAGTGGAGCCATCCAACCGCACTATATCGAGGCCATGATTAGGAAAGTAGAGGAGTTTGGCCCCTTTATTGACCTGGGTAAAGGCATTGCCATCCCCCATGCTCGACCTGAAGATGGGGTGCAGGAACTGGGGATGTCCCTATTGGTATTGGACAAACCTGTGCATCTCTTAGATGATCCCAAGCACCCTATTTCTCTGCTGATTTGTATAGCAGCTATTGACAATCACACCCACCTGAGGGCCCTCTCGCATTTGACAAAAATTTTGCGGAATCCAGAAAATATTAGCCAACTTGTTGGTGCTCAGCAATTTGCGGATATTCAAGATTTATTAAAGGAGGAACAGTAATATGGTAAGAATCGGAACAGCCTGTGGTTCAGGTCTAGGCTCAAGCTTTATGGTGCAAATGAATATTGAAGCGATTTTACGCGACCTAGGAGTCTCCGATGTTTCGGTGGAGCACTATGATCTAGGTGGTGCAAATCCTAGCGAAGCCGATGTTTGGATTGTCGGTCGCGACCTAGCTGATTCAGCTACTCACTTAGGAGATGTGCGCATCTTGGACAGCATTATTGACATGGATGAGTTACGAGAGCTAGTTACAGCTATTTGTAAGGAAAAAGGTTTGGTGTAACCTGTGTGAGACATAGGCTGCTCATGCTACTTCCATTTCAATACTCAAATGATTTTAAATCCAGACGAGGCAGTAGCCCGAAACTTGGGTAAGTGGCCGCGAACGACGTGTGGATTTAATACTACTTACAATCTAAAATCATCACTCAAACTATTTTGAATTCAAACTAGGCAACGAGACGCAGGCCTAATTGAAGTTAGGCAAGTCGAAGCTAACGATGTGTGAAGAAAAATAGAAAGAGTATAAAGTAGAAAGGGTAGTACAAGGAAGATTCTTAAAGGAGACAGAATATGATACTGGATTTTCTGATTGATATTGCCAAAACGCCGGCAATCTTGGTGGCTCTGATTGCTATTTTAGGCCTGGCCCTGCAGAAAAAACCACTGGCCGATTTAATCAAGGGTGGTTTGAAAACCTTTGTTGGTTTTATTGTGGTTGGGGGCGGTGCAAATATTATTGTAAGTTCATTGGAACCTTTTGGACAGATGTTTGAACAAGCTTTTAACCTGAAAGGGGTTGTGCCCAACAATGAAGCGATTGTGGCCCTGGCTTTGGACAAATATGGGACAGCCACCTCTTTGATCATGTTATTTGGTATGGTGTTTAATATTGCCATTGCCCGCTTCACCCGCTTCAAATCTATCTTCTTGACCGGTCACCATACACTTTATATGGCGTGTATGATTGCCGTGATTATGAGCGTAGCAGGTTTTACCTCTGTTGGTCTCATTGTGATGGGAGGTCTGGCGCTAGGAATCATCATGACCCTGGCTCCCGCCTTTGTCCAAAAATATATGGTGCAATTAACGGGGAATAATCAAGTGGCTCTAGGCCATTTCAGCTCACTGGGCTACTGGTTAAGTGGGGTGATTGGTGGCTGGGTCGGTGATTCATCAAAGTCCACCGAGGACATTCATTTCCCTAAAGGCCTGTCCTTCTTGCGGGATTCGACTGTCAGCATTGCTATTTCCATGTCTCTAATTTATATGATTGTGGCCTTGTTTGCCGGCGGTGATTACATTCGTGAAAATCTCAGTGGTGGAACCAACAGCCTGATCTATGCTTTGACCTTAGGAGGAACCTTTGCAGCAGGAGTCTTTGTCATTCTCGCTGGCGTGCGCCTAATCCTAGCAGAAATTGTCCCCGCCTTCAAAGGTATTTCAGAAAAGCTAGTGCCCAACTCAAAACCAGCCTTGGACTGCCCAGTTGTCTATCCCTATGCTCCTAATGCTGTTTTAATCGGCTTTATCTCGAGCTTTGTAGGTGGCCTTGTGAGCATGATCGTACTAGCTTTGACAGGGGGAGTTGTGATTCTCCCAGGTGTTGTCCCTCATTTCTTCTGCGGAGCCACGGCAGGTGTTATCGGTAATGCTTCTGGAGGCGTTCGTGGAGCCATTGCTGGTGCTTTTATCCAAGGCGTTCTCATTAGCTTCCTACCAGTATTTCTCCTACCGGTGTTGGGAGACCTTGGCTTTGCCGGCTCCACCTTCTCCGATGCCGATTTTGGCCTCTCCGGTATTTTCTTAGGAGTTCTTGCCAAAAATGGTGGCACCTTGGCTGTCTCGCTCGGCATTTTTGCAGTCCTAGCTCTGATGTTTGCCTTATCCATTCTAAAAAAAGAAGAAAAGGCAGACTAAAGACAAGAGGGTTTGTGTGATAGAAAAGAAAGAGTTTAACAGCTGATCCAATTAAGCACTCGGATGTTTCAGTTCGAGTGCTTTTAAAATTATCTAAAAAGTCGGTATCTAAATATTTTACTTTTATTGTATGGAATATTGTGGAATAATTAGCAAGCAAAATAATTTGTATATTTTACCAACAAATTTATAATGATGTAGAAAAAGAAAAGTTTAAGGAGAAGAAATGAAAAAAATCCTGCTTGCTAGCAGCCTCTTACTAGCACCAGTCTTGATTGCTACAGAAGAAGTTCAAGCCCAAGAAAATCAACTCGGTCACCTATCGCCTGAAACAATCTATCATGCAGCGGTTCAGTCTGCAAAAGATGAAGGAGTGATCTTAGTTCAAGAACAACCAATGACCTTCTCCAGAATTGGTCAAGCCAATCAAGCTTATTACCAACAAACCAAAGAATTACAAGAAGCGACCCAGCAATACGCACTTGAAAAAGAACAGTACGCTAAAGACTTAGCTAACTATGAAATTGCCCTGAAAGAAATTGAAAAATATCAAGAAGCCCAAAACCAGAGAAAACAGGAACAGGTAGCTGCGCAGGCGCAGTATCAACAGGAACTGGCCACCTATGAAAAGGAACAGGCTCAGTACCAAACAGATCTTAAAAACTATCAACAACAAGAAGCGCTCAACAAGCAGCTAAAAGAAAACTACCAAACTGAGCTGGCAACCTTTGAAAAAGAGTTGGCAGCCTATCAAGTCAAAGAACAAAACTATCAAAAGGAAAAAACGGAACAAGAGCAGGCTCAGAAGCGTTTCCAAGAAAAACAAACCCAGTACGAAAAAGAACGAAGCCTCTACCAAGAAGCTGAAAAAGCCTATCAAGTAGCTCTTGCCAAAGCTCAAGCAGATAGCCAAAAAGATGGTTTTCTCAGCCAAGTTTACGCCCAATACCTCATTGCAAAATCGGAACCCAATGCGACGGTTCATTTTGAAGGAGTCAAATCCTTCATTGCCCCTAGTCATGATTTTGGTTCAGGTCTTGACGGGATTGCGGGAACCATTGACAAACTCCCTCTAACCAAGGAAGCTACTCTTTTCAAAGGAGTTGGTTCCGGAACACCAGCTGGAAGTGGAGATGGTTATGGTCTAATTCTTGAAAAGAATCAACCAATTCGAGTGAGTTATACCAATCTTGCCAATACATCTTACAATGGCCAAAAAATTACTCGTTTAGATTATACCTATGAGCTGCTATCAACCTTTGCGGAAGATGGCAAAGCCACGGCCTTTATCTACACTGATCCTACTAAAACGATCTATGTAGGAACTCATGGCAATAATCAGGGGCAGGTTGATTTTGCCATTCGTCAAACCATGACCTACTTTTTTGAAGATGGTTCACCTGTCGTCTTTGATAAAGACAAAACTGCCCTCTTATCCTTCGCCTCTCGCAACAATAGTTTTGAATTTGGGGAGCAGGAATTTGTCCAATTGGACGCTAATCTCAGTTTTATCCCCATTACAGGCTCTTCCGTTAGCGGCGAAAATGGCTATGTAGCTGCTAGAGGAAGTAATAATTCCAAGGCCGATGGTTCTAAATTTGATCGCTCTGAATGGGATCAAGCCGGTCATTCCAATGAATATTACGGGGCAGGTGTTGCACTTGCGACAGGAGGGGAGATCTCCTTTACCTTCGGAATCCGCTACAACCCCAATGATATTCAAAAATCTGCTAATCCAAGCAGACTAAGAGATCGATCCCGCCAATGGTTTACTGTCAATGCAGATATTAAAGCCAGCGGGCTAATCCAGAGGGAAAAACCTGGAAATCCACCTGTAGCCCCTGTTAAACCAGAGCTTCTCACCAAAAAGCTAGAAGCTCCTAAAAAACCCATCCAACCTAAAGAACCAGCCTATGTTACAGTCAGTCAACCAGTCCAACCTAAAAAACCAGAGCTAAAGATTATTCCAGCTCTCCCACCACTGACTGTTACAGCTATCAAGCCAACAGCCCCTAAAGCACCAGTTGTCTTTTTACACCAAATTCGTTATAAAAAACCTCTTCCATCAATATCTGTAACTCAGCCTACAAGACCAACGAAGAGACCTCTTTCACCAAAGCCTATCAGACCTGTTACAAATACTAGGCCTGTAGTATCTTATCCAGCCCATACTAGAGTTTACCCAGCTCCTACTTTCAACTATAATCAATACCAAGGAATTCGTTATACTCAACCGTATGTCCCATCAGCTTCAGTTATATACCCAAGCTATGCATCTGGTTGGGCAAATCAAGCCGCCCCTACATCTAGAGTTACTTCACCAGCAACTAATCCGGAACAGAAAGCTCCAAAACCAGGTGAAAACAAGCCTAAATCTAAAGGAGAGAATAAGGGGCAAGAAAAGAACTGGTTTAGCAGTAATACAGGCTTTAACGATAAGGAGACGAAAGCTGTCCTGGATTATATTCAACAAACAGGAGTAAAGGCTAAGGAAAAACATCCCAATGATTGGGCAGCTTATAATCGAGATATCGCTCAATCGCTTGCTTACCGTTCATATAAGAAGGATAAACTTCAGAAACTGTTTAATATCTATCTTGCCCAACCACTAGTCAAAGACAGTTTTGCTCTACAAGCTCTTTCAGATACTCATAGAAATGATGTGGAAGATAGAAATTATCCACTTGACCTTCCACATATGTTGACTGGTTTAGCATCACTGGAAAAACAAAATGGTAGATTTGATTATACAATACTCATTAAGCGTCTAGCTGTCCAGCCTGTGATTAATCCATTGGCTAATCCAGTAACTTTTTTATGGTCTGCTTTTAACAATGGTGATACTGTTAAAAGGAATATCTTGTTGCAGCAAAATTCTTTGGTGGGAGATCTATTGACCTATACAAGCGAGAAGGATTATTTATCGGATATGGATGCCATTATTCTAGCCCGACATCCTAAATATAAGGATCTTCCGCTTGATGAAAGGCTTATTAAATATTACAGTCAAGATTTAGAAATCAAACGAACTCAATTACTGTATGAGGTGTACGGTTCTGATAAAACAACAGCAAAACTTAATCTAGCAAGTGAGATGTTGCTCTCAACCCTAACTCTAGGGGGATTAGGGTTAGGACTTTATGGAATTTTTAGACGAGGTGGTATTAAACATATTGGTGAAAATTTTGCTCTGCTTGATCAAACTGTTTTTGAAAATTCTTTTGATCGTGCCCTTCAGAATCCTATAAAAGCTATAGGTAAGATAAGTACACGAATAGTGAGCAACACAGGTAAATTTCTTCAAAAGAATATTATCAAACCAGTTCAAAGTACAATTAAGTCTATCAAAAATAGAGTCTCTATGAGATTTGCAACTATTCAAAAAAACTGGCAAAGGAAAGTTGGCAGATCGTTTGTATCTATGGTGAAAAAGGAAGTGAGAGTAAGCAGACAAAAAACGGCACAGCTTGCAAAAACGATGAAACAGGGCTTTAAAAATATACAAAGCAGAGTGATTAAACCGATGGGAAATGCCATTCGCAAAATTAGCAAGCCATTACAAAATGCTGTTGGTAGAGTT
>NZ_JAOBSU010000042.1:0-13673 GCF_025447695.1 Streptococcus danieliae
TTGCCATTGTTTTTTGGCAATTTCTGATGATTTTTTAGCTATTTACACGGAGTTGTTTGAGGTATGAATAATTTGGGAAAAATAATGAATTTTAGTATCAGAGAGGATAAGTCAGAAAATAATTAATCAAAAACCCTTGGAATGAATCGTTCCAAGGGTTTTGTGCGTTACAGTGATCAGAGAAAAGTTGTTATGGATGTCTTCCTCCTAGGCCGACTGGCCTAAAAGAATCCAGTGATGACTTCAAGGAGTTCTTGGGGGCTATGAACTTCAAAGTCTATGAGGCATTCACCTCCAGCTGGTGCTGGTCGGTGGCGATGGTTGAACCAGACAGAGGACCAACCGGCTTTGTGCTTACCTTCGACATCATTTTCAAAGGAATCCCCAATATACAAGGTTTCTTTTGGTATGACCTTAAACTGTCGAGTCGCCTTATCAAAAATTTCGCAGGGAGTCTAGTCAATCCGTCTCTACAAATATGTACCTTGATTAGTAAATGTAAATGATTTAATTAGTCTGGGTATTTTTAACAAACTTATCTGTTCAAGGGAATAAGTACTTCTGTTTTTGTGTCCCGTCTTTTTTAGTAAAAGAAAGGTTCCTATTTATTAGCTCAAAGGCTGCTGTTAAGTACACAGTTTGGGAGTGGGACAGAACTAAATTTGAAAAAATTTAGTTCGTAGTCCCACCCCCGCAAGGCTGATTAGGTCCTCTTCCGAGCTTGAAAAGCGAACGAAGAGGCCAATCAGCTACTGCGTCAAAGGCATTTTATTAACCAAAGTCAATGAGGCTAGAATTTTGTCCCAGCCTCTTTCCTAAGACTTTGGTCATAATCAAGGGCGTGTCGATCGGACAGGTCCTTTTTTGGTGCTTCTGTGTTAAAATAAAAGGAGATATTTTGGAAATTTTTGAAAAGGACTGGGGTAGCTTGTATGTTTCGATTAATGGCGACAGACTTGGATGGGACATTTTTAGATGGGAACCATCAGTTTGATCAGGAGCGGTTTGCCAGCCTCTTGGATCGTTTGGATGAGCTGGGGATTGTATTTGCGGCGGCATCTGGTCGTGGGATTGCGTCGATGCGGGAGTTGTTTGCGGACTTCCGGGATCGGATCTATTTGATTGGTGAGAATGGTTCGATTATTGAGGAGCGGGGTCAGGTGATTTGGTCTCGGACCATGGATGCGGAGACTGTGGAGCAGCTGTTTGCGGATTTGGTGGCGAGTCCTTATGTAGATAAGAATCAGTTGATTTTTTCGGCGGAGCATGAGGTTTATGCCTTGGAGACGGTGGATGCGGACTATTTGGAGTTGGCGCGGGAGTATCATCCGCAGATTCAGTTGATCGGAGATTTGCAGGAGATGCAGGAGCCGATTTTCAAGGTTACCTTGAATTTGCGGGAAGCGGAGGTGCAGGAAGGGGTGGCTTGGCTGGTTCAGCATTTGCCGGGTTACTCGGTTATGACGACGGGTTACCAGACCTTGGATATTGTTCCTACAGGGATTGATAAGGGGGCGGCGCTGGGGCGTCTGTTGTTGATGAAGGACTGGCATCCGGATGATTTGGTGGCTTTTGGAGATCAGCTTAATGATCGGCAGATGCTGGAGTTGGCTGGTTTGGCTATTTGTCCAGAGAATGCCAAGGATGAGATTAAGGCCATTGCCGATCGTGTGATTGGCCCTGCTAGTCAGGGTTCTGTGCTCAAGTATATGGAGGAGCTTGTTTGATGGATATTCGTTTAATCGCCCTGGATTTAGATGGGACCTTATTGACCAGTGAGAAGAAAATCAGTCCGCGGACTAAGGCTGCCTTGGCGGCGGCTCGTAAGCAAGGGGTCAAGGTGGTTTTGACCACGGGGCGGCCTCTGAAAGCCATGGATTTTCTGTTGCAGGAGTTGGACTTGGATGGTCAGGCGGAGGAGTATGCGATTACCTTTAATGGTGGTCTGATCCAGCGCAATACGGGTGAAATTTTGGCTGAGGCGCGGTTTAGTTACCAAGAAGTTGCGGAGCTCTACCAGCTTAGTCGCGAGCTCAATCTGCCTTTGGATGTGATTCAGGAGGGGACCGTCTTTAATCTTGAGGGGCCGATTGTCTCACGTTACCAGTCCTTCAATCCAAGTTTGGATTTCCAGCTGATTTCCTTTGCCGATTTGGAGGAGCAGTCCTTTTATAATAAGTGTATCTCGGCTCACGACGCAGCTGCTTTAGATGGGGCAATCCAGCAAATCCCAGCCCCATTTTTTGAAAAATATGGAATCTTTAAGTCCCGCGACCAATTGCTGGAGTGGCTGCCAAAAGAGGCGGATAAGGCAAGAGGGTTGGAGAAATTAACAGCTCTGCTGGGCTTGAGCAAGGACCAGGTGATGGCTTTTGGAGACGAGGCCAACGACTTGTCGATGGTTCAATGGGCTGGCTATGGGGTTGCCATGGGCAATGCCGTTCCAGCCTTGAAGGACGTGGCCTGGAAGGTCTTGGAGTGGACCAATGATCAGGACGGTGTTGCCCGAGCAGTGGAAGAATATGTATTGAAGGAGAAACAAGATGGGGCTATTTGATCGCCTATTTGGAATTGAGAAAGCAGAAGATCCGCAAGAAGAGCCAGTAGTCGAAGTAACCGAGGAAGTTAAGGCGCCAGCCGAAGCGTCTGAGCCGAAGCAACTGAAGGAAGAAGAGCCAGTAGTCGAAGCGGTCGAGGAAGTTGAGGCTCCAGCCGAAGCGTCTGAGCCGGAGCAACTGAAGGAAGTGGAGCGGTCAATCGAAGTAACCGAGGAAATCGAGACTCCAATTGAAGCATCTGAGCCTGAACAGTCGGAGGAAGTGGAAGCTGCTGAGATTGCGGTTGAAAAGGTAACGGCTGAAACCCTGCCGGACTACTATGTACAAATGCGGGCCCAACTGGATGCAGCTAGCCGCAAGGTTGAGGAAGAGCAGTTCCAGGATGCCTTGGAAGAAGTTCGCAAACGCCGGGAAACTGAAGCTGAGAAATACAATCGGAGTTTGCAGAAAACCCGTTCAGGTTTCTTGGAAAGCCTCAACGCCTTTTTCGCCAATTTCCGTACAGTGGACGAGGAATTTTTCGAGGAGTTGGAAGAACTCCTCATCACCAGTGACGTCGGTGTGCAGGTTGCGACCCAGCTAACCGAGGATCTACGTCAAGAAGCTCGCTTGGAGAATGCTAAAAAACCGGAAGACTTACGCCGGGTGATTATTGAAAAATTAGTGGACATCTACGACAAGGATGGCCATTACGAGGAAGAAATCAATTTCCAAGAGGGTCTGACAGTTATGCTTTTTGTCGGGGTTAACGGCGTTGGTAAAACAACCTCTATCGGAAAATTAGCCTATCGTTACAAAGAAGAAGGCCGCAAGGTCATGTTGGTCGCAGCCGATACCTTCCGGGCAGGAGCCGTGGCCCAGCTAGTTGAATGGGGCAAACGTGTGGATGTGCCCGTCGTCACTGGGCCTGAAAAAAGCGATCCAGCCAGCGTTGTCTATGATGGCCTGGAACGGGCCCAAGCCGAAGGTGTTGATGTCCTCTTGGTTGACACAGCCGGCCGCTTGCAGAACAAGGACAACCTCATGGCTGAGCTGGAGAAAATGGGTCGGATCATCAAGCGCGTGATTCCCGAGGCCCCTCATGAAACTCTCTTGGCCTTGGATGCCTCCACCGGTCAAAACGCCTTGGTACAGGCCAAAGAATTTTCAAAGATTACACCTGTGACTGGGATTGTCTTGACCAAGATTGACGGTACAGCGCGTGGAGGAGTTGTGCTGGCCATTCGCCAGGAATTGGATATTCCGGTGAAACTGATCGGCTTTGGTGAAAAACTCGACGACATAGGTGATTTTAATTCGGAGCAATTTATGCGCTCCTTATTGGATGGCGTGTTTGTGACCGAGATGGAGTAAGAGTCGTTCAATAGGAATTGGAATTGGGACGGAACTAAATTTGAAAAAATTTAGTTAATTCGCTTTCTTAATTTTGGGCTCATGCTAAAAAGATCCACTGGATCTTTTTACTCCCACCCCCGCAAGGTTGATTAGGTCGGGTTCGGAGTCCTCTCGGCGAATCAGGAATTGACTCGCTGAGCCTATGATATGGACGAACATGAAATGTTCGCTATCAAGCGAACGATTGGAGTTTGCTTCGCAAAAAAGATTTGGTACTCTCTAACAGCATACGATGCTGTTAGGCTCAATCAACTACTGCGTCAAAGGCATTTTGTTAATCAAAGTTAAAGAGGTTAGACTTTTGTCACAACCTCTTTTTTTAGGTCAATAAAAAAGACAAACCTCAATTTGAAGTTTGTCTTGAAATCTATATCCTACCAAATCCATTTGGCGTCAAACTGAGCCAGGAGTTGGTCAGCGGCTTCGGGGCCGTGGGAGCCGGCTGGGTAGAAGTGGAGGGGGCTTTGGTCTTCTTGCCAGCTGTGCTCGATTTTGTCAATCAGCTTCCAGCTTGCTTTAACTTCGTGCCAGTGGCTGAAGTTAGAGGAGTTGCTTTGGAGGGCTTCAAAAATCAATTTTTCATAGCCTTCTGGTCCGGCAGGCCGGTCGAAGGAGCTGATGGCTTGGGGCTGGATTGTGAAGTCGTAGCCTGGTATTTTTTGGTTAAATTGGAAAGAGATGCCCTCTTCTGGTTGGATGTAGAGGGTTAAAATGTTGGGTTCTAAATCCTCGGCAAAAATGGTCTCTTCTTGTTTGAAGACGATATCCACTCGTGTGGCCTTTTCAGCCAGGCGTTTGCCGGTGCGGATAAAGATAGGGATGTTGCGGAAACGGTCGCTGTCTAGGAAGAAGACACCGGCAAAGTAGGTTTCCGTCATTGAGTCTGGATTCACCTTTGGCTCCTCGCGATAGCCTGGTAGGTCCTGGCTAGCGGTGTATTGACCGCGGATAAAATGGTTGGCTAGCTCTTTTGGTCCTGGCTTTTTCAAGGATTGGAAGACCTTGACTTTTTCAGCCCGGATATCATGCTTGCTGAAGGAGTGGGGCTTATCCATGGTTAATAGGGATAGAATCTGTAGGGCATGGTTTTGCACCATATCCCGCAAGGCACCGGATTGGTCATAATAATCCCCGCGTTCTTCAACGCCTAGTTGTTCAGCGAGGGTAATTTGGATGTTATGGATGGAGTGGCGATCCCAGATGCGATCGATGATGGGGTTGGCAAAGCGGATGGCGTAAATATTTTCAACCATCTCCTTGCCTAAATAATGGTCGATTCGGAAAATCTGGTCTTCGCGGAAGGAATCCATCAGCTCCTCATTGAGCTGGCAGGCGGACTCCAGGTCGGAGCCAAAAGGCTTCTCGATAATCAAATGCTCAAAGCCAAGGCCGTCGATGATGTTTTCAGACTTGAGGTGCTTGGCGATGGTCCCAAAGAAACGAGGGGACATGGAGAGGAAAAAGAGCTTGTTGTTGTCTGCCCGGTAGCGATCATTGAGCTGGCTTTGGAGCTCCCGGATATTTTGATAATCCAAGGTGCTAGTGACATCGTGACTTTGGTAGTAAAAACGAGCCGCAAAGTCCTGAGCTTGACTTGGATCAGTCACTAAATCCTGAATGGATTCAAGAACAACCGCTTCGTATTCCTCCTTGGACCAAGGACGACGAGAGGCGCCGATAACCGCAAAATTATCTGCTAGCTTTCCGGTTTTGAACAGACGAAATAGGGCAGGATAGAGCTTGCGTTTGGCTAAATCTCCACTGGCACCAAAAATGGTAATAATGGCTTTGGCAGGCATAGGGAACCTCTTTCTATGTTCTGTGTTTTTGAAAATTATACCATATTCAGCAAGTAGAGAGAGAAATGGAGTTCTATCAAAGCCCTATCCAAGGATAGATGACGGAAAAAGTCACTATTGAAAACGTCTGCCGTAGGTGATGTTAAAGAGCCATTGGGAGTGGGACAGAACTAATTTTGAAAAAATTTAGTTAATTCGCTTTCTTAATTTTGGGCTCATGCTAAAAAGATCCACTGGATCTTTTTACTCCCACCCCCGCAAGGCTGATTAGGTTTTCTTCTAAGCTTGAAAAGCGAATGAAGAAACCAATCAGCTACTGCGTCAAAGTTGTTTCACCAATCAAAGTAAAAGATCCAGTACTTTTGCTAGAGTATATAGGAGGCTCGGGTTGGATGGCAATCAGGGGCTCCAAGATCTAGGTGACATATTTTTTAGCCTCTATTTTTCTTTGATCTGAGCTATCGTCAAATTTTGAGTCGCTGCCTAAGATTCTAAAGTGTGAAAACTTACCTTGTCCAGTAAAATAATAGAGCTCATCATTTTTATAAACAACACATTGTTCGGGTGATCCATTTAAATATATTTTGGGATTTTCCTTATAAATTGTTGAATGTCCATCAAAGTCATAGTGAATCGAGTCATCTTCTAGTCTGGGGATATAATCGAGATTATCGACAATCATGACCATAACCGGATCATAATTGGGGTTGTTGTCTAGATTTTGCGCATAGTAAACAGAATAGTGAATGAGGTTTGCTCGGGGGTCATAGTAGGTTTTAATCAGGAAGATGAAAAGGCTGAGGAGGCCTAGGGTTATAAAAAGTTTTTTCATGTATTACACCTACTGTTTTTTAATGCTTTTATTATACTGTTCTTTTTCCAAGAATGAGTCTTCTTTGTCCGTTAATTTTGGCTTTCAATCCTGAACGCGAGGAAACTCTGGGTTTCAACTATTTTTTCTGCTTCAAGCCCTCTCCCTGTGCTATACTTATAGTTATGGATAAAAATATCACAAAAATTGCTACAGAATTAACGATTACCCAGGCTCAGGTTGCGACCGTCCTGGATCTGCTTGCTGAGGGAGCGACGATTCCCTTTATTGCCCGTTATCGGAAGGATAAAACAAAAGGGTTGGATGAAGTGGAAATCAAGGCGATTGCTGACCGAATGGCTAGTTTGACAGCCTTGGATGAGCGACGGGAAGCTATCTTGGCCAAGTTACAAGACCAAGGGCAGCTAACGCCTCAGCTGGAAGCAGCCTTGCAGGCTGCGGAAAAATTGGTGGAGCTGGAAGAGCTCTACCTGCCCTTTAAGGAGAAGAAACAGACCAAGGCTAGTCTGGCTAAGGAAGCCGGTTTGTCGCCTGTAACCCGTTTACTTTTCCAGGGTCAGGAAAATCTGGAAGCGGAGGCTCAGAAGTATGTGTCTGAGGCCTACCCAAGTCCTCAAGCGGTGATTGATGGGGCCAAGGAGATTGCCATTGAAGCTCTTTCGGAAAATCATGGTTTGCGGGCTTGGCTCTACAAGGAGATTCGGGATAATTCCCATCTGACTGCCCAGCTCAAAGATGCGGACAAGGATCCCAAGCAGGTTTTTCAAAACTACTACGAGTTTGCGGAGGGTCTGGCTAGCCTTCCGGGTCACCGGATTTTGGCTTTAAATCGTGGTGAAAAACTAGGAGTGCTCAAGGTCAAATTTGTCCATCAGGTGGAGAAGGTGCAGCGTTTCTATCTGGCGCGTTTTGCTCAGAGAACCCAGCTCCTGACGGAGGTGGTTGACGAGGCTTTGAAAAAACGGCTCTTTCCAGCCATGGAACGTCGGGTGCGGTCTGAGCTTTTAGAAATGGCCGAGGAAGGGGCAATTCAGCTCTTTTCAGAGAATCTGCGGCACCTGCTTTTAACAGCTCCGTTGAAAGGTAAGGTGGTCCTTGGTTTTGACCCTGCCTTTCGGACGGGGGCGAAATTGGCTGTTGTGGATCAGATGGGTCATCTCCAGACAACAGAGGTGATCTACCCCGTGAAACCGGCTAGCAAGGCGCAGATAGAAGCCGCCAAGGAGCGTCTGAGCCAATTGATTCAGGAGTGGCAGGTGGAGTTGATTGCGATTGGCAATGGGACGGCTAGTCGGGAAAGCGAAGCCTTTGTGGCGGAGGTGCTCAAGGACTTCCCGGAAGTGGCCTATGTGATTGTCAATGAAAGTGGAGCCTCGGTTTATTCAGCCAGTGAATTGGCACGGCAGGAGTTTCCAGAGCTACCGGTTGAAAAACGCTCGGCTATCTCGATTGCCCGACGCCTCCAGGATCCACTGGCGGAGCTGGTGAAGATTGATCCACAATCGATTGGAGTGGGGCAGTACCAGCACGATGTGAGCCAGAAAAAGCTTCGTGAACAGTTGGACTTTGTGGTGGAAATGGTGGTGAACCAGGTTGGGGTCAATGTCAACACGGCCAGTCCAGCCTTGCTCAGCCATGTGTCCGGTCTTAATAAAACGATTTCTGAAAATATTGTGGCCTACCGCCAAGAAGTCGGAGCCTTCCAGACTCGTCAAGAGTTGAAGAAGGTTGCGCGCCTTGGAGCCAAGGCCTTTGAACAGGCAGCTGGTTTCTTACGGATTCCAGATGCAGGAAATGTCCTCGATCAAACGGGGGTTCACCCTGAAAACTATGGGGTTGTCAAGGAGTTGTTGGCTCATCTAGGGATTAAAAACCTGGATGCTGCAGCTAAGAAAAGCTTGGCTGCCCTGCCGATTGCGGAGACAGCTGAGATCTTGGGAGTGGGACCCCTAACCTTGGAGGATATTGTGCAAGACCTGCTTAAACCCGGTCGCGATCTGCGGGATTCTTTTGCAGGGCCACAGCTGCGCCAGGATGTCTTGGATATTTCAGACTTGAAACCGGGTCAAAAGCTGGAGGGTGTGGTCCGGAATGTGGTTGACTTTGGAGCCTTTGTCGATATTGGGGTCCACGAAGATGGTTTGGTTCACATTACCCAGCTCAGCAAGAACTTTGTCAAGCATCCTAGTCAGGTCGTTTCAGTTGGTGACTTGGTGACGGTCTGGGTTTTGGAAGTTCAGATTCCACAAAATCGTATCAGTCTGACCATGGTGGAAGATCGTGGATCTGACTAAGTATGTGCAAGCTGTTTCCTTGGAGGATTTTGGCAAACCTTTCCGCCACCAGGCTGTTTGGAATCGGCGGTTGCGGACCTCTGGTGGGCGCTTTTTCCCCCACGATGGCCATCTGGACTTTGCCCCTCGGATCCTGGAGGAATATGGGGAAGCCCTTTTTCGCCAGATTGTGCGGCATGAGCTGACCCATTACCATCTTTATTTTGAGCAAAAGGGTTATAAACACGGTGATGCTGATTTTAAGAAACTCTTAAAAGAAGTGGATGGACTCCGCTATGCACCGCCTCCCAAACAAAGAACTGTTCACGAGTATATGTGCCGAGAGTGTGGCCAGGTTTTTCAGCGCCAGCGTCGGATCAATTTGGAACGAATGCGCTGTGGTGCTTGTGGAGGGCGCTTAAAAATTCGGTAAATCGGCCTCAAGGCCGATGATGGGGGCTGAGGGGCTTGCTATAATAGCTGTAGAAAGTGAGGGATTCGTATGACTAAGTACTATAAAATGCGAAAAGGAAAGATTGTTAGTGGTGTCTTAGCCGGGTTGGCGGATAAATTCAAGATGGATGCGACTCTAGCTCGGGTGCTGTTCGCCATCTTTTTCCTCATAACGGAAGGAACTGCGCTCTTCCTCTATATTCTCCTGTCTGTTATTTTGCCGTATAAGGAAGATTTGCTTGAATACGATGAGGTGACCTATAGAGACGGTCGGCGCCGCAAAACGGCTCAAGTCGTTGAAGAGGATGATTGGACTTGGTAGTCTCAGAGGCTGGGCGCGGCTCAGCCTTTCTTTTTCATGAGGGGGCAAAGGAAAATTGTCATGAATCCCCTGAGATGCTATAATAAGGGCAGAAAGAAAAAGGAGGATGCCATGGCTGTCACAGTTAGAGAAGTGATGGAAAAGATCCGTCTGGAACATATCTATGGTACAGATGAACTCTTGGATAAAACCATCTCAACCGGGGATATTTCCCGGCCCGGTTTGGAAATGACAGGTTATTTTGATTATTATTCCCCTGAGCGTGTGCAGTTGATTGGGATGAAGGAGTGGTCCTATCTCGGGCATATGACGGCCCATAACCGCTACCAAGTTCTCAAAAATATGCTACGAGATGAGACGCCTGCGGTGATCATTGCGCGTGGTTTGCATATTCCGGATGAATTACTGTTGGTGGCCGAGGAGAATCAGGTTGCCATCTTGCGGTCGAGTACGGCGACCAGTCGCTTGTCGGCTGAGTTATCCCGCTATCTGGACTCCCGCTTGGCTGAACGCACCAGTGTCCATGGCGTTCTGATGGATATTTACGGGATGGGGGTGCTGATCCAGGGAGATTCTGGGATTGGGAAAAGCGAGACTGCTCTAGAACTGGTCAAACGTGGCCACCGTTTGGTTGCGGATGACCGGGTCGATATCTATCCTCGGGATGAAATGACCCTCTGGGGTGAGCCGGCGCAGATTTTACGGCATCTTCTTGAAATTCGTGGTGTTGGCATCATTGATGTGATGAGTCTTTATGGGGCGAGTGCTGTAAAAGATTCTTCCCAAGTTCAGCTCAGTGTTTACTTGGAAAACTACGACAATACCAAGCAATTTGACCGTCTGGGCAATAATCCAGAAGAATTTGAAATTGATGGGGTTGCGATTCCACGGATTCGGATTCCGGTTAAGACGGGCCGTAATATTTCAGTGGTGATTGAGGCGGCAGCCATGAATTACCGGGCCAAAGAAATGGGCTTTGACGCTACCAAAACCTTTGAAGAGCGTTTGACCCGTTTGATTGCTGAGAATGAGGAGCGTGACCAATGAACCCGATAGCTTTTGAGCTAGGTCCCTTTGCCGTTCGTTGGTATGCCTTGTTTATTGTCAGTGGATTGGTCCTGGCGGTCTGGCTTTCCATGCGAGAGGCCAAACGGAAGGGGTGGGATCCTGATCTCATCTTGGATTTTGTGCTCTGGGGCTTTCCAATTGGGATTATTGGTGCGCGGATTTATTATGTCTTCTTCCAATGGCCCTACTACCAAGCCCATCCAGCAGAAATCCTAGCCATTTGGAATGGTGGGATTGCCATCTATGGAGGACTGATTGCAGGTGGTTTATTCTTGATCTGGTATTCCCGGCGCCATCTTTTATCGGCCTGGACCTTTTTAGACCTTGTGGCACCAGGTGTGCTGATTGCGCAAGCCATCGGCCGTTGGGGGAATTTTGCTAACCAGGAAGCCTATGGGGCAGTAGTTGAGCATCTGAATTACCTGCCAACCTGGATGCAGCAACAGATGTTTATCGAAGGAGCCTATCGCCAGCCGACCTTCCTGATGGAATCCATCTGGACAGTCCTCGGTTTTGTGATTCTAATCAGCCTTCGTCACAGACCTCGCCTCTTTAAAGAAGGTGAACTAGCCCTTTTTTACCTGATTTGGTATGGCACAGGTCGTTTCTTTATTGAAGGTTTGCGAACAGACAGTCTGCTCTTAGGGCCTCTACGGGTCTCCCAAGTCCTGTCCCTGGTCCTTGTGATGGTTGGTTTAGGACTCTGGATTTATCGACGTAAACAGCAGCAACTTGCTTGGTATCAAGCAGCTTAGCAGAAGGAGAAATTATGGTAGAAATTGCCTTTACCCTCGTGGGCCTAGCCCTTGCGGTATTCTTTGTTTATTTAACAATCTTTATTCATAAATTGGGAAAAACGGTGGATGAGACCAACCGAACGATTAAACTGTTGACAACCGATGCCAATGTTAGCCTGTATCAGGTAAATGAATTAATGGCTAAGGTCAACGTGCTGACCGATGATGTAGCCGGTAAGATGGAAGTCATTAACCCGCTCTTTGTCGCTGTTGCAGACCTCTCTGAAACGGTCTCAGATTTGAATAGCTCTGCCCGCAACCTTAGTGATAAGGCTGTTACAACAGGTGGTGGAGTGCGTTCGGCCCTTAGTCGGACTCTCTTGAGCACAGCCCTTTCGGGACTCGGATCAAAAAAGAAAGCAGGTAAATAACCATGAGCAAATTGTCATCTCTTTTATTAGGAGCCGTAACCGGTGCAGCCGCAGCCCTTTTTGTCCAAAGTAAAAAAGGACAAGAAGTAGCCAAACAAGCTAAAGATTGGTATGCGGATTACCAAGCGGACCCAGAAACAACCAAAGAAAAGGTTAGCCAAGCGGCGACCGATTTAGGCCAAAATGTTAGCCAACGCTACGATGATTTCAAGGCGGCAGTTCAATCTGGTGACATCACTGTCCAATCGGTGATGAATGATGTGAAAGCTTTTTCTGAAAAACAAGTTGAAACTTTGACTGAAAAGTTCGGTAGCAAGGAAGAAGTGGTTGAAAAGGTGAAAAAAGCCGTAACACCGGATCAAGAAATCGTGATTGACATCGATGTAGAGGAAGAGCTAGAGGTGGCAGACCAGCCCCTTAAAACCCTTCCTAAGGTGGCTGCAGTTCCCGCAGGTTACCAAGAAGAAACAGAAAAATAGGAAAAGGTTTGGCCCTAGGGCCAAACCTTTTTAGGAGGAAAGTAATGACAAAAGTAGCCATCATCGGCGCCGGCATCGTCGGTGCCACCGCAGTTTTTTACCTCAGCCAAGAAGAGGGAGTGGAAGTGACTGTCTATGATCACGGAGTCGGTCAGGCCAGCAAGGCCGCCGCGGGCATTATCAGCCCCTGGTTTTCCCGCCGCCGCAACAAGGCCTGGTACCGCCTGGCTCGCCTAGGGGCTGATTTCTACCCCCGCTTGATGGAGGACTTAGCTGCAGCGGGTTCTACTAGTCAAGCCTACGAGCAGACGGGGGTCTTGGTGCTCAAGAAAAAAGAGGAGTACCTGGATGAGGTTATGGAACGAGCCCTGGCCAAACAAGCTGAGTCCCCCCTCATGGGAGATTTGGAATTCTGGACACGCGATCAAGTCCAAGAACGCTTCCCTGGCCTCACAGGCTTCGACCGCGCCTTCTGGGCCAGTGGTGGGGCTCGTGTGGATGGAGCCGTCCTAGTCGCAGAACTGCTCCAGGCCGCAGGCCTGGAGCCTATTCGGAAAGAAGTACAGTTAGCTTGGGAGGGTGATCAGATCTTGGTGGATGGCCAAGCCTACGACAAGATTCTCTTGACTACTGGAGCATGGTTGGGACAGGTCCTCGAGCCCCTCGGTTATCAAGTTGATGTCCGCCCTCAAAAAGGCCAAATCCTGGACTACCAGCTCGACCAAGTAACGGACAAGCATCCCGTCGTTATGCCCGAAGGCGAAGCTGATCTGATCCCCTTTAAAGCCGGCAAACTCAGCCTTGGAGCCAGCCACGAAAATGACCAAGGCTTTGACCTCACAGAAGACCGCCAAGTCCTCCAAACCTTAATTGATCAGATGCGTCCCTACTACCCCGCCATCGCAGACTACCAGCCCACAGGCGTGCGCGTGGGCATCCGCGCCTATACCAGCGACTATTCTCCCTTCTTTGGCCCTCTACCCGACCAGCCCAACACCTGGACCGTCAGCGGCCTCGGCTCAACTGGCCTCACAATCGGCCCCCTACTCGGCCGAGAACTAGCCCTGGGCATCCTCGGAAAAACAGGTGACCTAGACCCAGCAGACTATCCGGTTGAACGGTACGTGACACGGGATTAGGATAAAAAGGAATCTTTCACAAATACCACAATGGAACTCCGTCTTGATTCCTTTCACCCAAATTATTCATAGATAACTAAAAAAACTTCCAGAATCCCTGATAGATCAAGGTTTCTAGAAGTTTTTGATTTTCACCCATTGGGTGAGACATATGACTGGACAAAAAAAGGATTTCCTTCTATGATAT
>NZ_JAOBSU010000043.1:0-13670 GCF_025447695.1 Streptococcus danieliae
CTAAAAGAAAAGGAGAGACTCATTTCAGTAGATGAATCTCTCCTTTTTAGGCTTTATGAGACTTTTGTCCCAGCCTCTTTTTCAAAGTAGGACTTTTCCTTTACAAAAGACTAGTCAAGGGTTAAAATAGTAATAGAAAATCCATCAGGAGGTCTCACATGCGAACACGATTCTTTTTGTGCCTAACGAGCTTGGTTCTTCTTCTCGCCGCCTGTGGGACCAAACCTGCAACAGGGTTAAAAGCAAGCTCGGCTGCGACAAGTTCCAGTCAAGAGGCTGTTAGCACCAGTATGTCCTCTGCTTCCTCTAGCAGTGCAAGCTCTGACGCTGAGGCTAGCCCAGTCCAAGAGACCAGTATTGATACTCAAGCGATCCTGGCTGGTGATTATGCCAGTCTGGTTGGTACCTGGGTAAATGATAAGGGAGAAGCACTCCGGATTGAAGCAGATGGCAGCAGTGACCGCTTTGATGCTTCCATCTTTAATGGACTAGAAGAGAATGAGGGCACCCTAATATCCGATCATTACAAAATTGGTGGAGCCTCGTCTGCCCTGACCATCGTTCCAGCAGGGCAAAAACTGCCCTTTCATGACCAAGTAGCCAAAGCAGATAGCTTGGTTATTGGAACGAGCTCAGAGGCTGCTCTGCACGTCTTTATGCGAGCGCAACAAACAATGCCATAGAAAAGAGGCTGGATCATCCAATCCCGCCTCTTTCTTGCTATTTAGAAAGAGGAGTTAGTGTGACAGAAATTCTAGAATTACCGGAAGTCCTGGCCAACCAGATTGCTGCTGGAGAGGTTGTTGAGCGTCCCAGCAGCGTGGTCAAGGAACTGTTAGAAAATGCCATTGATGCGGGCAGCCAGTCCATTGAGATTCGTCTCGAAGAGGCTGGTCTCAAGTTGATTGAAATCCGCGACGATGGGCGTGGCATAGCTTTTGGGGAACTAGCTCTAGCCCTCAAGCGCCATGCCACTAGTAAAATTAAACGTCAAGCCGATCTTTTTCGGATTCGCACCCTAGGTTTTCGGGGGGAGGCTCTACCTTCCATCGCTTCCGTCAGTCGCCTAACCTTGGAAAGTCAGGCGGCTGGAGCCAAGAAGGGCCAACGCTTGGTCACACAGGCAGGGGAGATTTTGGAAGAAGAGACCATTAGTCGGGCTCAAGGGACGACTGTTCGAGTGGCTGATCTTTTTTACAATACCCCAGCCCGTCTCAAGTACATGCGGAGTCCTCAGTCGGAGTTGTCTCATGTGGTGGATGTCGTCAACCGTCTTAGTCTGGCCCATCCCAGCATCTCTTTTACGCTCATTAATGAGGATAAGCAGCTTCTCCAAACCAGTGGACAGGGAGATCTACGCCAGGTGTTGGCCGCCATTTATGGGCTGACAACGGCTCGGAAGATGGTAGCCGTTGAGGCGCACGATTTGGATATTTCCGTTCAGGGCTATGTAAGCCTGCCGGAATTGACCAGAGCCAACCGCTCCTACATCACCCTTCTGATTAATGGCCGCTACATTAAGAATTTTCTCCTCAATCGCGCCATTCTTGAGGGTTATGGTAGCAAGCTCATGGTCGGCCGCTTTCCACTCGTTGTGCTGGATATTGAATTGGATCCCTTTTTAGCAGATGTCAATGTCCATCCGACCAAGCAAGAATTGCGTTTGTCGAAAGAAAAAGAGGTCATGGATCTGATTCGCCAGGCTATCCAAGAGGCCCTCAAAGAGCAGGATCTGATTCCCGATGCCTTGGAAAATTTGGCTAAATCTGCGGTTGGAAAAGTTGCCAAGCCGGTTCAAACCAGCCTGGTCCTAGAAGACAATCCTGTCTACTACCAGCCTAGTCCAAAAGAGCCAGTTCCAGAACCAGAGCAAGCTCCCCTGACTCTGGTCGAAGAAGCCAGTCCAGCTTCAAGTTCGGTGCACTTTGCCCAACGGCAGGCAGCGGATTACAGTGATTTGGACCATCCGGAGCTGGATTTGCCTAGTCTAGAAAAGGCCTATGGTAAATTAGATGGTGAGGAAACCGCCACTTTCCCAGAATTGGAGTATTTTGGTCAAATGCACGGGACCTACCTATTTGCTCAGGGCAAAGACGGACTTTATATTGTGGACCAGCATGCTGCCCAGGAGCGCGTGAAGTACGAGGAATACCGCCAGTCTATCGGTGAGGTTTCGGGTGCTCAGCAACAATTATTGGTGCCCTATCTCTTTGAATTTTCAGCCGGTGATTTCCTGCGGATCAAGGAGCAATTGCCTGTTTTAAGGGAGGTCGGTATCCACCTGTCTGATTACGGCAACAACCAGTTTATCTTGCGGGAACATCCGATTTGGTTCAAGGAAGAAGAGATTGAGGCTGGGGTATATGAGATGTGTGATATGCTGCTGTTGACCAAGGAAGTCTCTATCCATAAGTACCGGGCTGAATTGGCTATTATGATGAGCTGTAAGCGGTCCATTAAGGCCAATCATTCACTGGACGAGCAGTCTGCCCGTCATCTTCTCTATCAATTACGTCTCTGCCAAAATCCTTATAATTGTCCTCATGGACGACCGGTTTTGGTTCATTTTACGAATAGAGATATGGAGAAGATGTTCCGGCGTATCCAGGAGAACCATAAGAGTCTCCGAGAATTTGGAAAATATGAATAGAAAGTAACCAGTTATGTTTGAATATATGAGAGGGCAGCTGACTAAGATTCGTAGCAATGCAGTGGTAGTGGAACTGGGGGGGATTGGGTACCTCATTCATGTCGCCAATCCCTATGCCTATAGCAGTCAGCTGAATCAGGAATTGACCATTTATTTGTACCAGGCCATCCGTGATGATGCCCATACCCTCTATGGTTTCCGAGATGAAGCGGAGAAAGAGCTCTTTTTACATTTGATTTCTGTTTCGGGAATTGGGCCTACTTCAGCCTTGGCCATTATTGCGGCCGATGACCATGAGGGCTTGGTGCAAGCCATTAGCGAGAAAAATAGTACCTATTTAACCAAATTCCCTAAAATTGGGAAGAAAACGGCCCAGCAGATGATTTTGGATTTGGAAGGTAAATTACAGGCAGTTGAGACTCCGGTCTTGAATCTAGCGCAGGCAGCGGAGAATCAGGCCTTGGATGAGGCCATGGAAGCCTTGCAAGCCTTGGGCTATAAGGCGGCAGAATTGAAGAAAATTCGTAAGTTCTTTGATGGAACTGCGGATACGGCTGAAAATTACATGAAGTCAGCCTTGAAGATGTTGGTGAAATAAAGGAGAAGGCCATGAAGGCAGAGATCATTGCTGTGGGAACAGAGTTGTTGATGGGGCAAATTGCCAACACCAATGCCCAGTTTTTATCCCAAGAATTGGCGGGTTTAGGAATCGGTGTTTATTACCATACGGTTGTTGGCGATAATGCCGAGCGCCTGACAGAGGTCTTGAGTCTGGCGCGTCAGCGTGCGGACTGGGTGATTTTATCAGGAGGTCTCGGGCCGACAGATGATGATCTGACCAAGCAAACTCTGGCTTCTTTTTTAGGTCGGAACTTGGTTCCAGACCCAGCAGGGCTGGCTAAGTTGGATGCCTTCTTTGCCAGTAGTCCCAATCGGATTCGGACTGCCAACAATGATCGCCAGGTGGATACCATTGAGGGAGCGCGTGTTTTACCCAATCGGACCGGTTTGGCTGTGGGGAATCTGATTGAGGACCAGGGGGTGACCTATGTGGTCCTGCCGGGCCCACCAAGTGAGCTTCAACCCATGTTTTTAGAACAGGTAGCCCCGCTGTTGCAACAGGATCAGGCCCTGTATTCACGGGTTCTGCGCTTTTTTGGGATTGGGGAAAGCCAGTTGGTGACGCGTTTGGCTGATTTGATTCGGAACCAAACCAATCCAACCCTGGCTCCCTATGCCAAGGTTGGCGAAGTAACCCTACGCTTGACCGCCCAGGCTGCTAGCCGGGAAGAAGGCGAGCAGCTTCTGAATCAGTTGGAGGCAGCCATTCTGCAAGAAGGAGACTTAAAGGATTATCTCTATGCCTATGGCGATGATCAGAATTTGGCGCAAACAGTCCTCGATTTGTTACGGGAGCGGGGCTTGACCTTGACAGCAGCCGAGAGCCTAACAGCAGGCCTCTTGCAGGCAGAGTTGGCCGGCCTACCTGGCGCTTCCACTGTTTTTCCGGGTGGTTTTATCACCTATAGTTTGGAGCAAAAGAGCCAGATGTTGGGGATTCCCCTGGAGGACCTGCGGGCCGCTGGTATGGTGTCGGCCTGGGCTGCCGAGCAGATGGCACTAGGTGCCCGAGCCCGAACAGGGGCAGACTTGGCTCTTAGCTTGACAGGGGTTGCGGGCCCGGACAAACTGGAAGGGCAGGAAGTTGGAACGGTTTGGTTAGGTTTGGCTGGTCCCGAGGGGACCAGCAGTCACCGTCTCTACCTAGGCGGTCGGGACCGCAACACCATTCGTCAGTTGGCTGTTTTAGAGGCTTTTCATTTAATACTGAAAACTTTAATCAAATAAGGGATTTTGCTATAATAGAAGAAGTGTCTTGCATTAGAGATAAGGAGAGAAAATGGCAAAAAAACAAAAAAAATTACCTGAAATTACCAAAAAATTTGGAGATGAGCGAAAGAAGGCCTTGGATGATGCTCTGAAATTGATTGAAAAGGATTTTGGTAAGGGATCCATCATGCGTCTGGGGGAGCGGATGGATCAGAAAGTTCAAGTCATGAGTTCAGGGAGCTTGGCTTTAGATATCGCTTTGGGAGCAGGTGGTTATCCCAAAGGGCGGATTATCGAAATCTATGGGCCAGAAAGTTCTGGTAAAACGACCGTTGCACTTCATGCGGTTGCCCAGGCTCAAAAAGAGGGTGGAATTGCAGCCTTTATTGATGCCGAGCATGCCTTGGATCCAGCCTATGCCCAAGCCCTTGGTGTTAATATTGATGAGCTTCTCCTCTCCCAACCCGATTCAGGGGAGCAAGGCTTGGAAATCGCTGGTAAATTGATTGATTCCGGAGCGATTGATTTGGTGGTTGTGGACTCGGTTGCAGCCTTGGTACCACGAGCGGAGATTGACGGAGATATTGGGGATAGCCATGTTGGCTTGCAGGCTCGGATGATGAGTCAAGCTATGCGGAAACTAGGAGCTTCTATCAACAAAACCAAAACGGTGGCGATCTTTATCAACCAACTTCGGGAAAAGGTCGGCGTGATGTTCGGGAATCCTGAAACAACACCAGGTGGTCGTGCCCTGAAATTCTATGCCTCTGTTCGTCTCGATGTTCGTGGAAATTCCCAAATCAAGGGAACAGGCGATCAAAAAGATGAGAATATTGGTAAGGAAACCAAAATCAAGGTCGTGAAAAACAAGATTGCACCACCCTTTAAAGAAGCGGTTGTAGAAGTCATCTATGGTGAGGGAATTTCTGCCACTGGTGAATTGGTGAAAATTGCCAGCGACCTGGATATCATTAAAAAATCTGGAGCTTGGTACTCCTATGGGGATGACAAGATTGGGCAAGGTTCCGAAAATGCTAAGAAGTTCCTCAAGGAAAACCCTGCCATCTTTGATGAAATCGACCGCAAGGTTCGTCAACATTTTGGCTTGCCAGTAGCCGAATTACCAGAAGGGGAAGCAGCGGCGACTGCTGCTCAACCAAAGGTAGATGAAAAAGTCCTTGAAGAAGCTGCGGACATGGCACAAGATTTGCCATTGGATTTGGAAGAAATCGAAATTGAAGAATAAGACTCCTGGGAGGGGACATTCTGCGGGATTTTGATTTTCCTGAGGAATAAATTGCAAAAGTCAGTCTAGGGACCGATGGCCTGTTTCCAAAAATCCGGTAAACTAACAGTAGTGTAGCGAAAGGAGGATTTTGCATGATCAAAATTTACACGGTTTCAAGTTGCACAAGCTGTAAAAAAGCAAAAACCTGGTTAACTCAACATCAATTAAGCTATAAAGAAAAAAATATTGGAAAAGATGGCCTCACACGGGAAGAGCTAATGGCGATTTTAGCCAAGACCGATAATGGCGTAGCCAGCATTGTTTCTTCCAAAAATCGTTATGCCAAGAGCCTAGGGGTTGATTTGGAAGACCTACCCCTTAGTGAGGTTGTGGATCTGATTCTTGCTAATCCACGGATTCTCAAGAGCCCGATTATGGTGGATGCTAAGCGTCTCCAGGTGGGCTACAAAGAAGATGATATCCGTGCTTTCCTTCCGCGCTCGGTTCGCAATGTTGAAAATGCGGAGGCCCGCCTACGTGCGGCTCTCTAATTTTAGTAAAGCTAGTGCTCGTTTGCGCTAGCTTTTTGTCAGTCGCCAGACAGTATGATAAAATAGAGGCTGAGAGGAGACTCATGTCATGAAAAAAATTCTAATAACAGCGACGGCTAGTTTGCTTATTTTGGCAGGCTGTGGTCAGAAAAAAGAGGCTAGTAAGCCAGGGGAGGAAGAGGTGAAAATTACAGCTACGCTTCCCATCCTAACCGAGAAAGTCGATGAAAATGCGGTCCAGAAAAAACGCTTGGAATTCCCAACAGCTGAGGGTGGAACAACAACGGTTCAAACCCTTACCTACCAAGGAGACCAGTATCTGACCTTTGAAATTGAGGTGATCAGTCCCTTGACCGAAGAGCTTAAGAAGTCAGTTGAAGAAGTGGGGGTAGCTGAAACCAATACCCGTTTGAAGGCTAGTCTGGACGAAGATGAAAATTATAAGGCGGCAACAGCTGTTCGAGGCTTTACCAGTAACATTGAAGTTCTAGAAGACCAACGACTCAAGAATCTATCTACCTATAATTTTCAAGATTTGGATTTAGAAGGGATTCGGAACAACACTTACTTCCAAGGAAGTGGTATCATTGAAATGAGCGAAGTGAAACCAAGCAAGTTCTTGGAAGTTCGCCAATCCAATGGTGCGATCGTAACCGATGCCCCGTAACTTCATTGTTTTCCCAGTTTGACTATGGTATAATGGGGGAATACTAAATGAGAAAGAAGGTGTAATAGTGAGTTTTACAGATGAAACAGTCCGTTTTAATCTTGATGATTCCAATAAAAAAGAAATCAGCGAGACTTTGACCCATGTTTACACGTCCCTAAACGAAAAAGGCTACAATCCCATCAATCAGATTGTCGGTTACGTTTTGAGCGGGGACCCAGCCTATGTGCCTCGTTACAACGATGCTCGCAATCAAATTCGTAAATATGAACGTGATGAGATTGTGGAAGAACTGGTCCGCTATTACTTGAAAGGACAAGGAGTCGATTTCTAATGAGAATTATGGGTCTTGATGTGGGCTCCAAAACAGTTGGAGTTGCTATCTCAGATCCCTTGGGCTTTACCGCCCAGGGTTTGGAGATCATTCCCATTGATGAAGAGAAGGGTGAGTTTGGCTTTGAACGTCTTTCTCAACTTGTCCAAGAATATAAAGTGGATCAATTTGTGATTGGTCTACCCAAGAATATGAACAATACCAGCGGCCCACGTGTGGAAGCCAGTCAGGCTTACGGGGCGCAGCTGGAAGAACAGTTTGGCAAACCAGTAGCCTATCAGGATGAGCGACTTACAACCGTCGCTGCTGAGCGGATGCTGATTGAACAAGCGGATGTCAGCCGCTCCAAACGTAAAAAAGTTATTGATAAACTAGCGGCTCAGTTAATTTTGCAGAATTATCTTGACCGCCACTTTTAGGAGGAAACCATGTCACATTCACACGAAGAACAGGAACGCGATGTTATCACCCTGGTAGATGATGCTGGGAACGAGAGCCTATTTGAGATCATCCTAACCATCGATGGCCGCGAAGAATTTGGTAAAAACTATGTCCTTTTGATGCCCGTTGGTGCAGAAGAAGACGAAGACGGCCAAGTCGAAATTCAAGCTTACTCTTACACAGAAAATGAAGATGGTACAGAAGGCGACCTCCAACCAATCCCAGAAGACTCCAACGCTGAATGGGACATGATTGAAGAAGTCTTCAACAGCTTCATGACTGAAGAGTAAGGGAGTGGGACAGGGAGTGGGACAGAACTAAATTTGAAAAAATTTAGTTCGTAGTCCCACCCCCGCAAGGCTGATTAGGTCCTCTTCCGAGCTTGAAAAGCGAACGAAGAGGCCAATCAGCTACTGCGTCAAAAGCATTTTATTAACCAAAGTCAATGAGGCTAGACTTTTGTCCCAGCCTCGTAGTCCCACCCCCGCAAGGTTGATTAGGTCGGGTTCGGAAGCTCAGCGAGTCAGGAATTGACTCGCTGAGCTTCCAAATGGAAGAACATGGAATGTTCTTCATATAGCGAACGATTGGAGTTTGCTTCGCAAACAAGATTTGTTACTCTCTAACAGCAACAATGCTGTTAGACCCAATCAACTACTGCGTCAAAGGTATTTTGCTAATTATAAAGAGAGAGGCTAGACTTTTGTCCCAGCCTCTCCCGAGCCTAGAAATAGGAAAGTGGAGTTTTATTGCTAACAGGAGTCGAGGCAGGTGATGCTTGCCTCGGCTTTTTGAGTATGTAAGGAAGAGGAGGTCTCCATGAATCCTGAGCAGTTGGAAGCCTGGTTTGATAGTCGGATTGGGTTGAATTTTCCCAAGGACAAGAAGCGTTTTTTGCAGGCTTTGGATTTGCTGGGTCATCCTGAGCGAGATTTTGCGAGTATCCAGCTTGGAGGGACCAATGGCAAGGGGTCAACTCAAGCCTTTTTAGGTCAGATCTTGCAGGATCAGGGGCTCAAGGTTGGCTCTTTTACGTCCCCCCACTTGGAAGATATGCGGGAGCGAGTTCGTCTGAATGGAGAATTGATTCCTTTAGCGGATCTTCAAAGGATCATCACCCAAATCCAGCAGGCGGAGGCGCAGATGGAGCTGGGTCCCCTGTCCTACTTTGAGTTGTGGACTTGTGTGGCCTTCCTTTACTTCTCGCAGGAGGCGGTCGATGTAGCCTTGCTGGAGGTGGGCATTGGTGGGCGTCAGGATGCTACCAATGTGGTGGCCAGTGATCTGGCTCTGATTACTTCCCTTGGCCTAGACCATCAGGAGGTGCTTGGTGACAGTCTGGAAGCGATCGCCTGGGAGAAGGCTGGGCTGGTCAATCCCCAGCAGCTCCTCCTCCTAGGTCCCTTGCGAGCAGACCTGCTGCCGATTTTTGAAGCGGAGGCTGCCCCTTACGGGAATCTGGTCTATCAGTACGGTCGGGATTTTGTCTGGCAGGACGGAAGTTTTGAGGCCAGGGATTTCCGGTTGGATCAGCTAGAGCTGGGCCTCTTGGGCGATTTCCAGCAGGAGAATGCAGCGCTGGCCTTGATGGCAGCCCATAGCTGGATGACCTTGCGAGGCTTAGCGCTTAATCCTGCTCAAGCACGGGCCTCTCTGAGCCGCGTTAGCTGGCCAGGCCGCTTGGAGGTAGTCCGGCCCGGGGTTTATTTAGACGGGGCCCACAATGTGCCCGCCATGAAGCGATTAGTAGCCTTTGTGCAGGCGCATAACTGGGCGGATCCGATCTTTCTCTTAGGTTTTTTACCGCGGAAAAATTATACAGACATGCTGGTCTATTTACAGACCCACCTGCCGCAAGCAGACTTTTATCTGGTGCCTTTTGAAGGGGGCTTAAAGGATGGCCTGTCCTTGGGGCTAGACTTGCTGGAAAAGGATCTGGTCTCCTTTATTGGGACCGAGGAAAGACGACCGATTTTTATTACAGGTTCTTTACATTTTATTGGTCAAGTCCGTAAAGGCTTAATAAGTGAGTAAATTGGCCAACATTTTTGTAAAAATGGTGTATACTAGATGAAAAAAAGAGTTTAGGAGTAGCAAAATGTCCAAGAAATGGCTGATCGTAGGGGTGATACTCTTTGTTGCCCTAGGATTGACAGCCTGCTCGGGAAAATCGAGGCAAGCGCAACCCGTAGAAGAAGAAACGGTTTTGGCGATTCCAGAAAATTTGGATGGTACCTATATGGCATCATCTGAGGAGGAAAATTATCACCTAATCCTCAAAGGGGGACAAGGGACGCTGATTTCCGACGACGGGCTTGGAAATAAGATTGTCCGCTCGATTCAGGTAGTTGATCAGGAAGGAATGCTCGTGGATGAAGAGTACATGCTCTACCGTGTGGACAATCACCACCTGTATATCGAAGATATTGAATACGATGATTTGGGTGAATTAGAGCCTGAAAAGGTCTTTAAACGCACCGGCTAATAAAGAGGAAGAATTGTGCGTAAATTACGACTAATCATGTGGAAATATGGTTTGAGTCTGGTTATTATGTTGGTGGAATTAACCTTGGTTTTTGCCGCCTTCTTTTATTTCGGCCAAATATTTCCCTATATCTGGTTAGGATTTATTTTGCTAATTACCATCGCCACGATCATCTCGATTTTTAATCGAAATATGGCACCCGATAGCAAGGCCACCTGGCTCCTAGTAGCCATGGTACCGGTTCTAGGTCCCCTGCTTTATTTGATGTTTGGGGAACGACGGCTATCCAAAAAGGAAATCCAACAGCTGGAGACCATTGGCCAGTATGATTTTTTTGTTCCCTCGTCTAAGCCTTTATTAGAAGAGGTTCGGGACCAGGACCGGTCAGTGGCTGGGATTATGCAGGCCCTGCTGAAAATCGATCCAGGTTCAGCCATTTATAAAGGCACCCAGTCCGAATTTTTAGCCTTGGGGGAGAACTATTTTCAGTCTCTCTTACAGGATCTGCAGGCCGCTGAGAAGTTTATCTTTTTGGAGTATTATATTGTCGAACCCGGTCTCATGTGGGACCAAATTTTGGATATCCTCAAGCAGAAGGCTGCCCAGGGCGTTGAGGTCAAGTTCCTCTATGACGATATTGGCTGTATGGCTACCCTCCCGGGCAACTATGCCCGCCGATTACGGGAGGCGGGGATTGAGGCCTGTCAGTTTAACAAGGTGATTCCCCGGATGACCGTGGCCTACAATAACCGGGACCACCGGAAAATTCTCGTGGTTGATGGCATGGTCGCTTATACCGGTGGGGTCAACTTGGCCGACGAATACATCAACCAGCGGCTCCGTTTTGGCCATTGGAAGGATGGTGGTATCCGTCTCGAGGGCGAAGCCGTCCAAGCCTTGGTCCGTCTCTTTTTAATCAATTGGTACATCAACCGAGGTGAGCTAGAGGGCGTTGACCATTATCATTTGTTGGACGAAAAAAAAGAGGGGCAGGGTTATTACATTCCGTATGGGTCTGGACCAAAGCCCATGTACAAAGACCAGGTCGGGAAAAAGGTCTATCAAAATTTGATTACCCAAGCCCAGGACTATGTCTACATCACCACCCCCTACCTAATTATGGACTATGATCTTACCGAGGACATTAAAAATGCAGCCTTGCGGGGAGTCGATGTCCGGATTGTAACCCCCTATATCCCAGATAAGAAGATTATCCAGTTGGTGACCCGAGGAGCCTATCCCGACTTGTGGAGTGCCGGTGTGCGGATTTTTGAATACGAGCCGGGTTTTGTACATTCTAAAAATGTACTAGTTGATGGCCATCTAGGCGTAGTTGGAACTATTAATTTTGACTACCGGAGTCTGGTCCATCATTATGAAAATGCTGTTTTGATGTACAAAACCAATAGTTTGGCAGACATGCACAGGGACTTTCAAACCATTTTTGACCAGTCGATCGAAGTTACGGATCAGAGCTTAAAAGCAACCTGGTACCAACGGTTGATCAAGGAAGTGGTTCAGATTTTTGCCCCACTTTTGTAAGAGCTTTAGGAGAAGGAGAGAAGGAATTTCAGCTGAGAGGTCCGACTCCCCTTCTTTTTTGGTATACTAGAGAGGAATGTAAAAAGGAGTATGCTATGACGGAACAACAAGTGGAATCTCGCTGGAAACGCCGGTCAAAACACCAGGCCCAACGCGAGGTCACAGAAGATATCCATCTTCCCTTTGTCAGCCCCTTGCTTTGGAGTTTTTTCCTAGCCTTCTTTAGTGTGGCCAATCCCTTTTTTACGCAGTTAGCGACCAATCTGCAGGAGCAGATCCTGTATGCTGGTTGGGCTCTGCAGCAAGGACAACTGGTCTATAAGGATGTTTACGGGACTGCCGGCATTTTATTTTATGGCTTGATTTGGTTAGGATCTTCCTACCAGGGGACAGTTCTTTTAATCCTGTTCCAGTTCCTGTCCTCTTATTTTAGTGGGCGGAAGGCTTTTGCCTTGGCCAATCGGTTGACAGGTAAAAAAGAGGTTGCGGAAGCGGCCACTCATTTCTTCTATTTCCTAATCCTTATTTTAGGCTTCGGAGGGCTTTATTCAGCTCTCTTTACACTTCCGTTCTTGATTCTGGCCTTGGACTTGTTGGTACCGGTGAGTGCAGGGGAGACAGGGAATAAGGGCTTTTTGAGATACGGAGCCCTGGCTGCTGTGGTTGTCTTGATTGATCCCTTTACAGGGACCCTCTTTTTTGGGGTGAACGGTTTGTATCTGTTCTACCGGAATCTGCGGGCTAAGCAGCTAGGTCTGGGTTTGTCCCAGCTCTTGGCGGCCTTGATTGGTTTCTCCCTGCTCTTCTATCCGCTGGATTATGTGACTGTCTGGAATGGGACCTTTGGTCAGGCCTTGAACCAGGGTTCTTATGTCTGGCAGACCTTCCAGTTTACAGGAGCTGACCAGCTCCAAACAGCCTTTTTCTATGGCTTGTTTTTGGTTGGTGTGGGGCTACCACTAGGCCTCTTGGCTCTCAGTCAGTCTTCCCGGACCCAGGAAAGTCTTTTCTACTTGCCCTTGGGGATCTTTGGGACACTAGCCATCTGGTTGGTGGCTAGCAGCCAGGGGGAATTTGGTTTCCACCAACTCCTGCCAGGACTGATTTATTTCTGGCTGCTGCAAATCTTCAGTTTTGATCGGATCCAGAGCGGTCTGCAGCCCGGTCGTCACCAGAAAAAGCGGCGGATGAGTTCTCTCTTCCAGGGTTATCTGGCTAGTCTTTTCTACTTGCCCCTGCTTTTGGGAGCTGTCCTTGTTCTTTTACCTTTGGGCCAAAAATGGTTGGGCGAGCGCTCGCTAGAGGCTGAGCGTCAGGATGTTTTGGCCTACCTGCAACAAGAGGCGGATCGGTCGGATACCATCTACGCCTGGGATAGTCGGGCCAATTGGTACCAGGAAGCCGGCAAGTGGTCTGCGTCAGCCCTACTGAGTCCGGTCTATTACCAGCAGTTAGCAGAAAACCAGTTGCGCTTAGCCAATGATTTGGAGAGCGTCCGGCCTCGCTATATTGTGGTTAATCCCAATCTAGCCCTATTGGAGGATGTCGATAAAGAATTGACAACGACCTATACGGAGGTTAAAACGGACCTCCAAACGCTGAAACTATACGAAAGAAAGTGAATCTATGGGAAAATACCAATTGGATGACAAGGGCAAGGCTCAGGTGCAACGGTTTCATGAAAAGCAAGCCCGGAAACAGGGAAGCTTGAAAAAGCCTAAGGCCAGCCTGTTAGAAAAAATGAAAGAAATTCAAGAGGCACAGAAGTCGCGATAGCAGATTTTACAACTTCTGTTGAGCTCTTGAAAAGAGTCCTTTTCAGGGCTCTTTTTTAGTCTCAAAGGGGAACAATTCAGGATTTGTGGTATAATCCCGAGTTTATCACTTTATGTTATAATCAACCTAACTCAATCGCTTGATAGAACTGGATTTTTTTGAAATT
>NZ_JAOBSU010000044.1:0-13208 GCF_025447695.1 Streptococcus danieliae
CGCACTACACTACCAAATAGGAATACCTACTTATTTGAAATAAGGCGACAATAAGTATGAGTTTTTAGAGGTGCCCTATATTTGGATTTAAAATCCTGGAAACGCTCGTAGGACCCTTGAGAGTGATTTTTCATCCCGAACTGATCCCCTATTTGGAATAGAAAATCACCGACTTTTAAAGAGTCGCCATTTCCAACGGCCATAATCCAGCAATAGGATCAGTTTATTTTTACGGGGATAGTCGTGTTGGATAAAACGCAGACTATCTCGAAAATTTGTTAAACCATCTTGCTGCCAATTTTCCTTTGTCAGAAATTGTCCGCGTGTCCGTCTTCTTTGTTGCTTCTTTGACGAGAAACTTCTTTTGACCCTGGCCAAGCGAATGGTTGGCTGGTAGTTATTCTCCTTGCTATAGGTAGCACTTGGGATGTTTATGAGCGCATCCGCTAATAAATTTTCCCAGGTTATTGGATGAGCCTGACGATAGGCTCGCATTGCACCTTGCAAATCATTTGGAAGTTGCAAACAGATGGTTTCGCCTGCTAAGGTTTCAACTTCCACATAATAATAACTCTTTCCCATGTTCATTCTCCTTCCCTGCATTCTACCATGACAGGACCGTGAGCTAAAAGACAGCTAGAAAGGCAAAAAGGGAGTGGGACAGAACTAAATTTGAAAAAATTTAGTTCGTAGTCCCACCCCCGCAAGGCTGATTAGGCCCTCTTCCGAGCTTGAAAAGCGAACGAAGAGGGCAATCAGCTACTGCGTCAAAGGCATTTTGCTAACCAAAGTCAATGAGGCTAGACTTTTGTCCCAGCCTCATTTTCTTAGTTTATTTTTTCAATTTCAGATTCAATAAAAGCGAGGACACCATCAATGGATACGCCTGTGGTATCAAAATGGGTGGCATCTGCTGCCGGTTTCAAGGGGGAAACTTGACGGTGACTGTCTTTATAGTCCCGTTCAGCAATTTCAGCTTTTAAGGCTTCTAAATCAGTTTCGATTCCCCTGCTAAGGTTCTCCTTGTAGCGGCGTTCTGCGCGTTCGTCAACAGAGGCAACTAGGAAAATCTTAACCTGTGCCTGGGGCAAAACAGTGGTTCCGATATCACGGCCATCCATGACAATCTCTCCAGCTTGAGCCAAGGCTTGTTGCTGTTGAACCAGTTTTTCGCGAACTGCTGGTAGGGCTGCGACGGTAGAGACAGCCTGGGTTACATCCGGTTGGCGAATGGCATCTGTAATGTCAATCGAACCAACATATACCAGTTGCTCGCCGCCCGTGTTACGGCCAAAGGAAATCGGCGCAGCATCGAGGGCTGCGACAATCCCAGCCGCATCTTCTAAGTCCAATCCTTCTTGGAGGGCTAGGTAGGTTGCCGCCCGGTACATGGCACCTGTATCCAGATAAGTATAGCCATGTTTTTTAGCTAAAAGTTTGGCAACTGTACTTTTCCCGCTAGACGCTGGGCCGTCAATCGCAATTTGTAATGCTTGCATGCTCTCTCCTACTCAACCCGCACTTCATCACCTGGGTTGGCATACCAAGAACCAGTACGCATATTCCCTGGATTTAGAGCTTCCAATTCCGCAATCGAGATACCAGCACGCGCTGCGATAGCTGCTTCTCCCTCACCTGCTTGAACCGTGATCGTTGCTCCACCAGTTGTATTTTCCTTGCTGGAACTAGCCGTTGTCTCCTCGGTTTCTTCTTCCTCTTCAGAAGGCTTGCTGCTGGCCTCAGACACAGGCTGGGCATTGCCAGCAGACACTTCTGAACTATAGAAGCCTTGCATGGCTTCCTGCTTATTGCTGCCGCCAACGGAAAGGAAAATCAAAATTCCTGAAATCATGATCACGACAATGGCTGTTGCGGAAATCGCCCAAACCAACCATGAATTGAGTTTTTCATCCGAAATCTCATTTTTACGTTTTCTACTCAAACTTTTCTACCTCTTCTTCTTGTTTTTTAGTCCCATTCCTTATAAAATAGAACTATGAAAGTAACACTAATTCCTGAACGCTGCATCGCTTGCGGCCTTTGTCAAACCTACTCTGATGTTTTTGACTACCATGATAATGGCATTGTTAAATTCTATCAAAGTGACCAACTCAGCCTCGAGTTAGACGAAACTCCTGAACTCATCCAGGCCATCAAAGAATGTCCGACACGGGCCATTGAACACTAGGCCTTCTCTTTATAATAAACCTCATAATAATCCAAGTGGATCAGGTGGTCCGTCAAAACCACCTCTCCTCGGAAATGAGGATTGAGAGCTAAGGCGTTTACGAAGTATTTCTTAGGCCATTTTCGCATGTAATAGGTCCGTCCTTTTTCATGACCAAATAAATAAAGGGTAATAGAGGTTTTCGTGACCTCTATTTTTTCTATCTGGTCAATGGCTAATTTGGAAGGCTGGAAGGGGTTAGCGGAGATAATCCGCAAGGTCCCTGATTCATAAATCGTAAAATAGCGATGAAAACCAATGCCCAACAAAATCATAAAAAGAACAAAGGACGATAAGACCACCATGGGAATCTGCGAACTTTCGTACATCAAGGCCAAACCTAGAAAAATAGGGACCAAAGAGAGTGACCAATAGATAATCAGGATGGATAGTTGCGGCTGCCAATGGTAGCGTACTTGACCAAATATTTTTATCATGGTCCACCTCCTCCCTACTAGTGTAGCATAAATGCTCGAAAATGGGGAGACCCTGATTAGGAATCCGCTAAGGCAACCACTTGAATCTCCGATCCCCCTAACAGAATCAAATAGGTTTCAACCTTAGAAATCCCGTAGGATTGCCGTAAAGCCTGGGCATATAAGCCCATTTGCCCCCGGTAACGATCCGCTACCCGAGCTGGATTTCGGTAACGGTCTGTCTTGTAATCAAATAACACAAGCCGGTCCTCAAATAAGAGATAGCCATCCAAGATCCCCCGCACAACAAACTCCTCACCACTAGCCGCATCTGTCTGCAACATGGCAAAAGGTGCTTCGCGGTAGAGCCGATCAGGGTTTGCCAGAAAGAGTTGCCCCAGCTCTGTTTGGAAAAAGTCCAAGACCTTGGTCAAGGGCAGAGCCTTGGCCAGGGCCGGTTCCAATTTCATCTGCTGTAAGCGGGTTTGCAAGAGGGCTTCATCTACCCGTCCCTGTGACAAGTCTAAGCCCTGCATAAAGGCATGGAGGCTAGACCCCAGTTGACTAGCTGTAATGGTTGACTTCTTAGCTCCCAAGGTTGGCAGACTAAAGTCCAAAGTCTGAGGCTTGACCTCCACCATGTGGGCCATTCCTTCAAGGTCAAAGACAGGCTGGTAGAGTTCTTTCATTTGACTTGGAGTTCGAACCGTCGGCAATTGAATGGCTGGCTGATAAAGGGTGTTCAAGCGGTCGACATTTTCAATGATGTCCAAGGCACGCGCCAGTTGGTCCGATTGCCGATTGTTCTTGAGATCAGCAGGGTCAAGGGGCAAGCTCGGAGCTTCCTTGTGGACTTCCCTTAGATTAATGTCTTCCTGCCCCAAAATCGTCACGGCCAACTCCTCTTTAAAGCTGGGGAAGCCAGCTGTAACCGCTAAAATCCAGTCTTGGAAATTGCTGTAGCCCAACCGATCGCTGGCTGGTAAAAATTGACTGGCCGTCAGATCGGGATAGGCATCTGCCAGCTTGCTGGCCTTACCTCGACCAACTAAGAAGAGCTGTTTCTCAGCCCGGGTCATGGCCACATACAAGAGCCGCATTTCCTCAGACAAGGTCTGGCGCCGCTTCTCCTGCTGAATCCGCTGGTAGGTCAATGAAGGGACCGAGAGCCGTACCGACTGCAAATGGTTGGGCTGATCATTCGGTGTATCGAGGAGCTTCACCGACTGAATCCCAATCCCTAGGTCCCGGCTCAGAAGCATCCGCTTTTTCAGATCCTCACTATTAAAATCCTTGTCCAGGTTATAGATAAAAACATAGGGAAATTCCAACCCCTTACTCTTGTGAATGGTCAGAATTTGCACAGCATCCTCATCCACTTCGGCAACCACATCCGCCAAATCCTTGTCCGCCGCAAGGATTTTTTCAATCCGGTCAATAAAACGCGCCAGCCCCTTGAAGCCGCCCTGCTCAAACCGCCGAGCTCGTAAGGCCAAGGAATAGAGATTGGCCTGGCGTTTAGCCCCATCTGGCAAGGCTCCGACATAGTCATAATAGTGCCGCTGGTTGTAAATGTTCCAAATCAGATCATAGAGACTATGTAATTTAGCATAAGCCCGCCAAGTCTCTAGATACTCCAAGAAGTGCTGAATCTTATCCTTGAGCGCGCCCTCAATTAAGTCTGGCGCAGCCCCAGTTCCAGTCTGGGCTTTTTTTAATTTTTCAAAAAAAGAAAGCGAAACGGCCTGTTCTTGTAGGGCAATGCGGGCCAATTGATCCTCATCAAAACCAAACATAGGCGATTTGAGCAAGGCCAGAAGGGCATAGTCCTGGAGGGGGTTGTAGAGGGTTCGCAGGGTATCCAGCATGACCATGACCTCAACGGCTTGGAGATAAGACCCCTGCCCCTGGTCCTCCACAAAGGGGATCTCCCATTGGTAGAACAGCTCCACCAAAGGCTTATTGCGAGTCCGGCTTTCAACCAAAATACAAATGTCCTTATACGCCACACCTGACTCATGAAGGGCTTGGATCTGAGCTACCAAGACATGACCTTCATGCAAGGGACCCTCACTTTCCTGGTCAAAAATCAAACACTGGGCCTGCTTTTGCTGCTCAGGCTGCTTTTGGCCAGGACTGCCTGCCACCAAGAAATGAACCTGATTGTAATCAATCTCTCCGACCTCTTCATCCATCAGGTGTTTAAACAATCCATTGGTGGCTGCCAGAACAGACTCCTGGCTGCGGAAATTTTCCTTGAGCAAAATCAGACGCCCCTGTTCCGGATGTTCCTGATAGAGCTTAAATTTTTGGTTAAAAATCTCAGGTTCTGCCTGGCGGAAGCGGTAAATAGACTGCTTAATATCCCCCACCATAAAGCGATTGTGACCGTTCGAAATCAGTTCTAGCACCTCCTCCTGCAGGGAGTTGGTATCCTGGTATTCATCGACCATGACCTCATGATAGTTGGCAACCAAGTCAGCCCGTAAATCCGGAAAATCCCGCAATAGGCGGAGTACCAAGTGACTGACATCACTAAAAGTAAAGGCATTTTCAGCCAGCTTGGCCTCCTGCAAGGCTTGGTAATAATCCTTGACAAAGGCCTTGAGAGCTCCCAGTAGGTGGGCCACCTCCCCTTCCTGCTCCAGAATAAATGGCAGAGCCTGGATAGCCTGGGCTTGGTCCACAATCGGCTTCAGAAAATCATACTTGACCTTGGCGACTGTAATTGTTCCTGTCTTGGGAAGAATCATCAAGACTTGATTGAGGGCCGCCTCGATCTCGTCCCAGGTCTCAAAAGTCACAAATTGATCGGCTAACAGTCGCAGCCCCTCAATCATTTGTTCATGTTTCAGAAAGACTGCTGTTTTCTGACCGTCTTTTTTGAACATTTTATAATCCGGATCTTGGGTCAAATCATAGAGCTGATCGGCCGCCGCTAGACAAGATTTGCCAAAGGCTGGGTAGAGCTCCCGCACCAGCTCCTGTAGGTCTTGCGATTCTTGATCGCCAACCGCCTGCTCCAACCACTCCAGGGGCTGAGGCAGAGCATCCATAAAGTCGGCCAACTGATAGACCACTTGGCGAAAACCGCCGATATCCTTGGCCTGACCGGTGAAGTTGGTCACCAAACGGTAAAACTCCTCTTCCCCAGGTCCGGAGCTATAGCTTTCAAAAACCTGGCTAAAAACCTCCTTCTGGAACTGGAGCAACTCACTAGGGTCAGATAGAATCCGAAAATTAGGACTCAGACTCAAACGATAACCTTCTCGGGCTAGCAATTTCTGGTTAAAGGCATCCATGGTGCCGATATCGCTCAGGGGCAGTAACTGCCGCTGACGGAGTAGATGTTCCCGTAACTGGGGATTTAAATTCTGATCCCCTAGTTTTTCTGTTAGCTTGGCCTGGAGTCGTTCTTTTAATTCCCCAGCTGCCTTGACGGTAAAGGTCGACACAAAGAGTTGGTTAATCCCAATCCCCCGGCTTAGCTGATCCAGGATCCGCTCAACCATGACAAAGGTTTTCCCTGAACCTGCCGAGGCTGATACCAAAATATTTTGACCCGAGCTGTAAATCGCTAGGATTTGTTCCGGGGTGCGTTTGCGGTCGGTTTGCAACTGGGCCTCTTGTTCTTGCAAGAGGCGAATCTCTTCTTCGTTTAAAAAAGCAATGGGCTTCATCTTATTCTTCCTCCTGCTCCTCCTGTTTCTCCATTCCCAAATCTTGGCTGATTTTCGCGAACCAGTCCTCCTTCTTCGTCGAACCGTCTAGCTGATCCAAAATCCGTAAGTTCTGGTAATGGTAGGGTGTTTCAAACTGGGTGATGGCCTTGTATTGGTCAACATAGGCGCGCACAGACTGGCCATCCTCACTGATCGGCTGAATCGGGAATTGCCCAGACCGGATGGCTTGGGCAGCCTTTTGAAAGAGCTGACGATTGTAGGCTAGCAAGAGAGCCAATTCTTCTTCCTCTAAGGTAAAGTCCTTTCGACCACTTTTCAACAGATATTGCTCACTCAGCTTGTCTTTTTCCTTGCTCAAAAAGAGTCCCTTGTAAGTAAATTCCTTCATAGCCTGGGCCAGGTACCAACCCGCTTCCTCTTGTTTTTTAAAGGAAATGAGGGGGTTGGTCAGGTGGAAATACATGGCGCCAAAGACCTGATCTTGTGACAGGTAGTCCAAATAGGTCACCAGCTGGGAGTTGAGACCATTGTAAAAATCGGGATAGGAAAAGGTCTGACTAGCCGATTTATAGTCCACCACTCCCTTGATTGAGGTTCCCTGCAATTGATCAATCCGGTCAATGACTCCACTGACATAGAGCTGGTCCTCTGGTGACAAAAGGTAGCGGAAACGCTGCTCCTCCTCAATCGTTTCCGTAACGGGAGCCACCAAGGTTTTAGCCGATGTCCGAACAATATCCAAAAGCATCCGTTGGGAAAAACGACTTTCGCCATCTAGCCCATAACGATAGGTCACATAGTTTTGGCGATTGACGGTTTGAATGGCAGTCTGTAGGGCCTGAGCTGGTTCCTGCTTGGCCAGATGGCCAAAATATTCCTCAAAAATGTGGTGCATGTACTGGCCATGAATGCGGGCATCGGGATGCACACTGCCCTCTTCCCGCAAGCGGAGTACATGTTTCAGATAGAAGGAATAAGGATTCTTGTAGTAGTCCGTTAAACTGGACACCGACAACTGCAGACCCTGATCTTGCGGGTAGAGACGAGCCAGGGTCGCAGGACTAAGCGGCCGGCTCTGAACCTGGTAGCTGAGTCCCGGTAGACTAAGGTCTTTCTGGCTCAGATAGCGACGCAGGTGACGAACCAAGGCCTTCCAATAGGACTCCTGCTCCGGCTGCCATTCCTCCTCGATGCCTGTTTGGTAGAAATCGATAACTTGCGACAGTAAGCCCTGGTAGGAGCCGATGTCATCTGGACTTGAGCCAGCCGCCGATTCCTTTTGCCACTGAAGGCCAAAGTTGGTCAAGACTTGAAGATAACTGGAAGCCTGTTTTTCCCCATTATCAATCTGACCTGGACAGGTCAGGTAGAGCCTTTCCTGGGCCGCATTCAACAGCGACAGGGCGGTAAACTGGTTCTTGGGTCCATTTTCCCGCCAAGGAATCAAAAGTCCTTGACCTTGGTCTAGGTTCTGATTGAGCCACTCCTTTTCCTCCATGCTGAGTAAGCCCATATCCCCCGTTTCTTTGGGGCAAAAATCCTCGGTTAAACCGATTGCAAAAACCTGTTTCGCAACCAAGGGCTGAACCAGATCATAGGACTGGATTTGAACCACATCAACTGTCGCTGGAACAGTTCGATAAGTGGCCAATTGAACACCCGCCCGCCAGAGCTCCAAAAAGGCAGCCAGGCTTAAGGAAGTCTCCCCCACCAGCCGGTCCATTTGGACAAACAAGTCGCTAAAAGCCTTCCAAGCCTCCGCCTGCTGCTCTTGCTCCCGTAAATCCAAGTCCTGACTTAACCGAGCCAGGTTGGCCGGCAAAGCAATTTCTTCCAACAAAGCCCGAAACTTTTTGAGCAGGCTGCTCCCTTTTTGCTTTCGTGCTTTGACAAAGGGCAAAAGAGGGGCTAAAACCGCATCGCGAATCTGGTTGAGTCTGTCTAAATCGTAACGATCTCCGTCATTGGCGGTAAAGGTCCGCTGTAAGGCAGTGAGACCATTGCAATCACTAAAGCGTAAATAGGATTCTAGCTGGTCCAAATCTGCGGTCGCAAAAGAACCGTAGAGCCCCGTTTGCAGGAGGTTGACCAAATCCTCCCGGCGAAAATGACGGCGAACCAGACTTTCCAAGGATTCCACAAAATGGACCAATGGGTGGTCCGCCATGGACTCCCGACGCCCGATATAAAAAGGAATCTGGTAACGATCAAAAATCGTCGCCACCTGCGGAGCATAGGTGCCCACATCGCCCAAAAGCAAGCGGATTTCCTTATAGCGGTAGCCATCCGCCAGCAGGCGACGGATTCTCCGCGCCACCCACTCAATTTCCTGCTGGGGATTGGCCAATTTGTGGAGGGAAAGTGGAAGCTCTAGTGGAGCTTGCTCGGTCTTGGGACCAAATTCATAAAACCGCTCCAGCCGGTCGGTCAACTCCTGAAAGGAATCCAGCCGGCCAGCAGATCCAGCCACAATTTCTGCCTGAAAGTCCCGACCCAAATCCTGAATCAACTCCACACTGGCCTGATACAAATTGCCTTCCAAATACTGCTGCTCTCGAGCCCTTTGACTGGCATAGGTGCCCACAACAAGGGGACAACCCTTGCGGTGCAGGAGACCCAACAGGTGTTTTTCCTCCGCCGAAAAGCGAGTAAAGCCGTCGATCACCAAGGCTATCTTGGCTAGGCTAGCGTCTAGACTCCCCGACTCTAGCTTGCGAATAAAATGGGCTAGGGCTGTTGCAGGCAGGTAACCTTCCGCCACCATACTTTCATCTAAGGCTTGAAAAATCACCTGCAGGTCATGGGCCTTGGCCGCATTGTCCAAATTGCCCAGATCTGCAACACTCATCCGAGCTTCCTGTAATTCCTTATACAGAGCCGCCACTTCTTGGACAAAGGCCGGATCCTTACGAATCCGCCCATAAGCGCGGAACTGGTCCACCGGGATAGTCTGCAGGACCCGGTAAATCAAGAGCTGCAAGCCCAAGTCATCCAGGCGCTCCGCTTCGACCTCCTGATCCAGCGTTAGGTAGCGGGTCATTTGTTGGAAGCGGGTCACGGTGATACCAAAAGAAGCCTTGTTGGGCAAACATGCCAAAACCTGTCTTTCTTTTTCGAAAGACAGGGAATTGGGAGCGATGTAAAATACGCGGTAACCTTTGGATTCTAAATCCAAGGCTTCCTGGACCAAGTCCTTAACCAGATTAGCCCGAATCGAGGTGTAGATTACTTTCATCTTTATCCTTCCATTAGAGGGGATTCTAGATAGCGCAACATTAAATCAGAGGTGGCTGTGAGCGAATCGATATGGGTGCGCTCATAAGAATGACTAGACTCGATTCCAGGGCCGATTAAAGCGTGCCGCACATCCCAACCTGCCGTCATAGCGGCAGAAGCATCGCTGCCATAGAAGGGGTAAATATCAATCTTGTAAGGAATCGCAAATTGCTGGGCCAAGCCCTCTAACTGGCGCCGAAGGCCGTAATGGTAAGGACCTGTGGCGTCCTTGCTACAGATGGATACGGTGTACTCATCCGTCGCCTGGTCGTCCCCCATAGCTCCCATATCAACCGCTAGGTATTCAACCACTCCGGCTGGGATCGACGAATTGGCCCCATGCCCCACTTCTTCAAAGGTTGAAAACAGGAAGTGGGTGGTTACTGGCAGTTGGGTCCCTTCTGCCTGAATCTGTTCCAATAGAGCCAAACAGATCGCCACACTAGCCTTGTCATCTAAAAAACGACTTTTGACAAATCCAGTCTCCGTCACCTGGGTCCGGGGATCAAAGGACACGAAGTCCCCAATCTGAATGCCCAAAGCCGCAGTCTCCTCAGCCTTGGTTACCCGAGCATCCAAACGCACTTCCATATTGTCTTGACTGCGTTCCAAAGTCCCTGCGTCTTTGTAGACATGAGTCGACGTTTGATGCAAGAGAATCGTCCCTGAAACCGTTGAACCATCAGCCAGATGCACCAAACAGTTCTCGCCTTCAATCATATTCCAAGGGAAGCCTCCAATTCGATCCAACTTCAAACGACCATCCGGTTTGATCGCACGCACCATAGCCCCCAAGGTATCGACATGAGCTGTCAGGAGACGAGCCGGTCCTGCCTCCTTGCCGACCAAAGTCACCAACACATTGCCCTTGGGACTAACCTGGGCTTGCAAGCCCATTTGCTCCAAGGTCTCCACTAGATAAGCCACAACCTCCCGGGTAAAGCCTGTTGGGGAGGGAATGGCTAACAACTCTTTTAGGTACTGCACTGTTTTCATTTTTTCTCCTTTACACAAAGTGGGTGGGCATAGCCCACCCACCTTCCGTCTTTATTCATCATCCATGGATAAGACGCTCAAGAAAGCTTCTTGAGGAACTTCAACTGATCCAATGGACTTCATCCGTTTCTTACCGGCTTTTTGTTTTTCTAAGAGTTTACGTTTCCGGGTTACATCTCCCCCGTAACACTTGGCCAAGACATTTTTCCGAAGGGCCTTGATATCCGTCCGAGCCACAATTTTATGGCCAATCGCTGCCTGGATAGGGACTTCAAATTGCTGGCGTGGGATGATCTTCTTGAGTTTTTCAACAATCACTTTTCCTCGTTCATAGGCAAATTCTTTATGGACAATAAAGCTGAGAGCATCGACCTTGTCCCCATTGAGGAGGATGTCCATTTTCACCAATTGGGATTTACGGTATTCCGAAATTTCATAATCGAAGCTAGCATAACCGCGCGTTGACGATTTCAATTTATCAAAGAAATCAAAGACAATCTCTGCCAAAGGAATCTGATAAATAACATTCACCCGGTTCTCGTCGATATAATCCATTGTTACAAAATCTCCCCGCTTGCGTTGGGCCAATTCCATAACCGCTCCCACAAATTCTTGAGGCACCATGATTTGCGCCTTGACATAAGGTTCCTCAATGGAATCAATCTTGGTTGGATCAGGGAACTCACTCGGATTAGAGACATCGATGACCTCGCCATCGGTCAGATTAACCTGATAGATAACCGACGGCGCCGTCATGATGAGGTCAATATTAAACTCCCGCTCCAAACGTTCTTGAATAACGTCCATATGGAGCAATCCCAAGAAGCCACAACGGAAACCAAAACCTAGAGCTTGCGAAGTTTCTGGTTCAAATTGCAGACTGGCGTCGTTGAGCTGCAATTTCTCCAGTGCCTCCCGCAAATCGTTGTATTTATTCGACTCGATCGGGTAAAGACCAGCAAACACCATCGGGTTCATCTGCTTGTAACCTGCCAAAGGCGCCTCTGCTGGATTTGCAGCTAGAGTCACCGTATCCCCCACACGGGTATCTTGAACGGTCTTGATCGAAGCCGCAATGTAACCAACATCCCCTGTTGCTAGGTAATCTCTCCCCACCGCTTTCGGCGTAAAGATTCCCACTTCAGTGACATCAAAGGTCTTCCCGTTACTCATCAACTGGATCTTATCCCCAGGCTTGACCAGACCATCCATCACTCGAACCTGCAAGATAACCCCACGATAGGCATCATAGACAGAATCAAAAATCAAGGCCTTGAGCGGAGCCTCCACATCCCCAGTTGGGGCTGGAACCTTCTCCACAATCTGCTCGAGAATCTCTTCAATCCCGATCCCCGCTTTAGCAGACGCCAAAACCGCCTCAGAGGCATCCAAACCAATGACATCCTCCACCTCGGTCCGCACCCGCTCCGGATCTGCAGCTGGCAAATCGATCTTATTAATAACCGGCAAGATTTCCAAATCATTGTCTAGCGCCAGATAAACATTGGCCAGCGTCTGCGCCTCAATCCCCTGAGCCGCATCAACTACCAAGATCGCCCCCTCACAAGCAGCCAAGGAACGGGACACCTCATAGGTGAAATCCACGTGACCAGGCGTGTCGATCAAGTGAAAAATATAGGTCTCGCCATCTTTGGCCGTATAGTTTAACTCAATTGCATTCAGCTTGATGGTAATCCCCCGCTCACGCTCCAAGTCCATACTATCCAAAAGTTGTGCCTGCATTTCCCGGCTGGAAACAGTTTTAGTCGCCTCCAAAATCCGGTCTGCCAAGGTTGATTTCCCGTGGTCAATATGGGCAATAATAGAGAAATTACGAATTTTCTTCTGTCTTGCCTTTAAATCCTCAAACTTCATAAATACGTTCTCTTTCTTTTCATACCAAACAAAAATCAGAATACTCGAATCATTTCAAATCTATGACTAGGAAAGTCGACGAAGGGCAAACTGCAATTTATCTAGAGAGCTTGACAACGTCAGGTTTTAAAATTAAGGGCACCTCTAAATACCTCCGTTTTTCTGCAAATTAAGTTATTGAAACCTTGATAAATCAACGTTTGGATTTTTAGGGATTGAGTTTTTAGAGGTGCCCTTAAATGAGTATCCATTCTAAACTCCTACCATTATAACAAGAAGCCCCTCGCTTTTCAATTGTCTGTCGCTAAGAGGCAGGACAATCGCATGAATAAAACATTCCTTTGAAAATTTTCAGAAACCGATAAATAGTAGATGTTCCAGCCTTCTAGGTCTAGGTTTTTGTTATGGATAAGATTAGACTTCCTGCAAAACAGTGACAGAACCTAAGATTTATCGGAGTCATCACTTGAAAAAGACTGAGTTACAAAATGTTTCAGGGTGGTTATGCGATCTCTCCTGCTGATACTTAACAAAAATCAAAATCTGAATTATAATAGATAGTATGAAATTCACACAAGATCAAATTAAAGAATTAAAATCAGCTCTTAAAAATAAACAATATTCTGCCTATCATAAGCGTATCCAAGCAGTCTATTTGGGGTGTGTCAAGAATTTTGTGTAAACTCCAAAGCAGAGTTTGAATGTGTGTATTAATCGGACAAGGAATTGTAAGGA
>NZ_JAOBSU010000045.1:0-13063 GCF_025447695.1 Streptococcus danieliae
TTTATGAAATTGATGAGGAGGAGTCAGGATCCTGACATTATTTTCAAAAAGAATAAGCAACGGGAATGATTCCTTGACACACCCTTTTGTTCTCCTTCGGGCTCTATGTTAAAATAGAAGGATACAGGAGGGTTCATGGAGAATACATTTCAGCTTTTAATGAATCAGATAGCTTTGCCGGGGGAGTTTTTGCAGTCTCCTCTGTTTCAGGGGGCGGAGCTAGATTCGGTAATCCTACATGAAAAAAGTCGGATTTGGGATTTCACCTTTGTCTTTGACCAGGTTTTGCCAATTGCGGCTTATCGGGTTCTCAAGCAGCAGTTGACAGAGGAGTTTTCCAAAACTGGGAATCAGGCTCGTTTTCGGATTCGGGCGCGTGAGGTAGTTTTGGAGCCGAACTTGGTTGAGGTCTATTACCGGGAGGCTTTTGCAGAGGGACCTTGTTCAAGTCAAGGTTTTAAGTCCTTGTTCCAGGCTCTCGAGGTGGTTCTGGAGGGTCAGACGCTCTACCTGAAAGGAGCGGCCAATTTGGATATGGACCATTTCACCAAGAAGTACCTACCCTGTCTGGAGGAGGCTCTCGAGGACTTTGGTCTGGGCAAGTTGGCTTGTCAGCTTCAGGTGGAGGAGTCCTTGTCGGAGGTGGAGCGGAGCTTCTTTGAAGAGGAGCGGGCGCAAGCGCTTTTGGCGGCTCAGGAGTCTTTGGCGTCATTGGAAGAGTCCCTTCCCAAGGAAGCTCCGGCTCCTGCACCGGCTTTTGAGTATGGGCAACGGTCCGCATCGACCGAGGTTCTGGACAAGTCCAAGATTACGCCAATGATCGAGGTGCAAGGGGAGGAACGGGGACTGACCTTTGAGGGTTATGTTTTCGCCTTGGAGCACCGGGTTATGCGGACGGGTCGTGTTTTGATTTCCTTTAAGATGACGGATTATACGTCCAGTTTTGCCTTGCAAAAATGGGTCAAAAATGAAGAGGAAGCGAAAAAATTTGACATGATTCGCAAAAACTCCTGGCTCAGGGTCCGGGGGAATGTTGAACTCAATCAATACACGCAGTCTCTGACCATGAATGTTCAACAGGTGAAGGAGATTAGCCATCATCCCCGCAAGGATTTGATGCCAGAGGGGGAAAAGCGGGTGGAATTCCACGCGCACACCAATATGTCGACTATGGATGCCCTGCCAGAGGTTGAGGAATTGGTGGCGACAGCGAGTCGCTGGGGCCATGAGGCCTTGGCCATTACGGACCACGGCAATGTGCAGAGTTTTCCACATGGGTATAAGGCGGCCAAAAAGGCCGGTCTGCGTCTGATTTATGGGATGGAGGCGAATCTGGTTGAGGACCGTGTGCCGATTGTCTATCATGAGCAGGATATAGACCTGTCAGATGCGACCTATGTAGTCTTTGACGTGGAGACCACGGGACTGTCGGCGGTCTATAATGACCTGATCCAGGTAGCGGCTTCTAAAATGTACAAGGGAAATGTGATTGCGGAGTTTGATGAGTTTATCGATCCGGGGCATCCACTGTCGGCCTTTACAACTAGTCTGACGGGAATTACCAATGACCATGTGCGGGGTTCAAAACCGCTGGAGCAGGTGCTGCGGGAGTTCCAGGATTTCTGTGGCGATGCAGTGTTGGTTGCCCACAATGCCACCTTTGACGTGGGCTTTATGAATGTCAACTATGAGCGATATGGTTTACCGATTATTAGCCAGCCTGTGATTGATACGCTGGAATTTGCCCGCAATCTTTATCCGGAATACAAACGTCACGGTTTGGGGCCTCTGACCAAGCGCTTTCAGGTTGCCTTGGAGCACCACCACATGGCCAACTACGATGCGGAAGCGACCGGTCGGCTCCTGTTTATCTTTATCAAGGATGTGGCAGAAAAATTTGGGGTGACCAATCTGAACCAACTGAACCAGCAGGTCATCAATCCGTCCTCCTATCAAAAGGCCCGGGTTAAACATGCGACCTTGTATGTCCAAAACCAAGTTGGTCTGAAAAATCTTTTCCAACTGGTTTCTCTGTCCAACACCCAGTATTTCTCAGGTGTGTCCCGGATTCCCAAGTCGGTTTTGGAAGATTATCGCGAAGGCCTGCTGATGGGGTCGGCCTGTCAGGAGGGGGAGGTCTTTGAGACCTTGCTTAGTAAGGGGCTGGACAAGGCGGTAGAAGTAGCGGCCCAGTATGACTTTATTGAAGTGATGCCGCCCGCCCTTTATGCGCCGTTGTTGGCCCAGGAGCAGGTGCAGAGTGAAGAAGAGATTCAAAACCTGATTAAGCAGTTGATTGAAGTCGGTCGCCGGGCTGGGAAGCCGGTGCTTGCGACCGGCAATGTCCACTATCTGGAGCCAGAGGATGCTATTTATCGGGAGATTATTGTCCGGAGTTTGGGGCAAGGAGCCATGATTAACCGGCCGATTGGCTATGGGGAGAAGGCGGAGCCGGCTCCCCTACCCCAGGCTCATTTCCGAACGACCAATGAGATGTTAGATGAGTTTGCCTTTCTAGGTCAGGATCTGGCTTATGAGATTGTGGTGACCAATACTCAGAACTTCAGTCGACAATTTGATGCGGTGGAAGTTGTTAAGGATGATCTTTATACGCCTTATATTGAAGGGGCAGAGGAAGAGGTAGCCCGCCTAACCTATGAGAAGGCCTTCGAAATGTATGGGAATCCGCTCCCGGACCTAGTCGATTTACGGATTGAGAAGGAACTGACCTCGATCTTGGGAAATGGCTTTGCCGTGATCTACTTGAGCTCGCAAATGTTGGTGCAACGGTCCAATGAGCGGGGCTACTTGGTTGGTTCTCGGGGATCTGTCGGCTCTTCTTTTGTAGCCACGATGATTGGGATTACCGAGGTTAATCCTCTATCGCCCCACTATTACTGTCCAGGCTGTCAGTATAGTGAGTTTATCACGGACGGTTCGGTTGGATCTGGTTTTGACCTGCCCAACAAGGACTGTCCTAACTGTGGCCAGCTCCTGAAAAAGGATGGACAAGATATCCCCTTTGAGACCTTCTTGGGCTTTGACGGGGATAAGGTTCCCGATATCGACTTGAACTTCTCAGGGGATGACCAGCCAAGTGCCCACTTGGATGTCCGAGATATCTTTGGAGCGGAATATGCCTTTCGGGCTGGAACCGTTGGTACCGTGGCAGATAAGACCGCTTTTGGTTTTGTCAAAGGTTATGAACGAGACTACCAAAAAATGTATTCGGAAGCCGAAATTGAGCGCTTGGCGATGGGAGCTTCAGGGGTCAAGCGAACAACGGGTCAGCACCCAGGGGGGATTGTCGTGATTCCCAACTATATGGATGTCTATGATTTCACGCCTGTCCAGTATCCGGCAGATGATGTGACGGCGGAATGGCAGACGACCCACTTCAACTTCCACGATATTGATGAAAACGTCTTGAAGCTGGATATCTTGGGACATGATGATCCGACCATGATTCGGAAGTTGCAGGATTTATCGGGCATTGATCCGCAGGAAATCCCAGCTGATGATCCGGGAGTGATGGCCCTCTTCTCGGGAACCGAGATTCTCGGTGTGACAGAGGAGCAGATTGGGACGGCGACGGGGATGTTGGGAATTCCGGAATTTGGAACCAACTTTGTTCGGGGGATGGTGGATGAGACCCATCCGACAACCTTTGCGGAGTTGCTGCAGCTATCAGGCTTGTCCCATGGAACGGATGTTTGGTTGGGCAATGCTCAAGACCTGATTCGCCAGGGCATTGCTGACCTATCCACGGTTATCGGTTGTCGGGACGACATCATGGTTTACCTCATGCATAAGGGGCTGGATCCCAAGATGGCCTTTACCATTATGGAGCGTGTGCGGAAGGGACTGTGGTTGAAAATTTCCGAGGAGGAACGCAATGGTTACATTGAGGCTATGAAGGAAAACAATGTGCCGGAGTGGTATATCGAGTCCTGTGGAAAAATCAAATACATGTTCCCCAAAGCCCACGCGGCTGCCTATGTTATGATGGCCCTCCGGGTGGCCTACTTCAAGGTTCACCATCCCATCTATTATTACTGTGCCTACTTCTCCATCCGGGCCAAGGCCTTTGAACTCAAAACCATGTCTGGTGGCTTAGAGGCTGTTAAGGCACGGATGGAAGATATTCGTGAAAAACGCAAAAACAACCAGGCTACCAATGTGGAAAACGATCTCTATACAACTCTCGAGCTGGTTAATGAGATGTTGGAACGCGGTTTTGTGTTTGGCAAGTTGGATCTTTACCGCAGCCAGGCGACCGAGTTCCTCATTGATGGGGACCAGTTGATCCCACCGTTTGTGGCCTTGGAAGGTCTGGGCGAGAACGTTGCTAAGCAGCTGGTGGCGGCGCGTGAAGAAGGGGAGTTCCTCAGTAAGACAGAGCTCCGCAAACGGGGCGGTCTCTCTTCAACCCTTGTTGATAAGATGAATGAAATGGGCATCTTGGGCAATATGCCGGAAGATAACCAACTCAGTCTCTTTGACGAATTATTTTAGAATTGAAAATCAGAAAAGGAGAAATACATGGAAAATTTCGAAAATCTTTTGAAAAAATATGCTCATCTCTTAATCAAGCGCGGTTTAAATGTGCAAAAAGGGCAAATTCTGTTGATTAATGCGGAAGTGGAGCAGGTTGCCTTCACTCGCTTGCTAGTCGCAGAAGCTTATGCCCAAGGTGCCGGTCATGTAATGGTGCAATGGACTGATCAAGCCATCGAAAAAGAAGAATTGCTCCATGCGGAGGAGAAGTTTTTAACAGAGATTCCGGATTATGTGATCGCCCGCATGAACTATCAAATTGAAAATCGGGTTAGTCGCTTAGCTCTTCGCTCCATTGATCCAGACGGTCTGGCTGGTGTTCCGGGAGATCGGATGGCCATGGTTGTGAAAGCTGCTAGTCAGGCCCTAGCTCCACTACGTGAGGCTACTCAATCCAATAAGGTTTCCTGGTTGGTGGCTGCGGCTGCTGGTCAAGCCTGGGCTGAGAAGGTCTTCCCAGATCTAGCTCCGGAAGCAGCTTTAGAAGCGCTTTGGGATCAAATCTTCAAGACTTGTCGGGTTTATGAGGCAGACCCAATCCAAGCTTGGATTGATCATGAGGAACGCTTGGAATCCAAGGCAGCTATTTTAAATGCGGAACAATTCACAGCCCTTCACTACCAAGCACCTGGAACAGACTTGGTTCTAGGACTACCAGAAAACCATCATTGGGAAAGTGCGGGCAGTCGGAATGAAGCAGGCGATTATTTCTTGGCCAACATGCCGACAGAAGAAGTTTTCTCGGCACCAGACTATCGCCGGGCAGATGGCTATGTAACCAGCACCAAACCGCTTAGCTACAATGGAACCATCATTGAAGGAATCAAGGTCCATTTCCAAGACGGTCAGATTACCCAGGTTGAAGCTAGCCGGGGTCAAGAAACCTTGGAAAAACTGGTCTTTGAGAACCGTGGAGCAAGATCCTTGGGAGAAGTGGCCTTGGTCCCTCACCAAAGCCCGATTTCACAATCAGGGATTATCTTCTACAATACGCTCTTTGATGAGAATGCCTCTAACCACTTAGCGATCGGCTCTGCCTATGCCTTTAGTGTGGAGGGTGGAACTGAAATGACCGTTGAGGAACGCCAGGAAGCTGGTCTCAACCAATCGGATGTCCATGTAGATTTTATGATTGGTTCCGGTGAGATGGACATTGATGGTATTCGTCCAGATGGTAGTCGGGTGCCAATCTTCCGTCAGGGAGAATGGGCTATCTAGGAGGTTCCGATGCTTGTATCGATTATAACTGGCTTTTTAACTGGACTGATTGCGACAGCCTTGACCGACCGTGAAGATCGGATGGGCTGTATGGGCAATATCTTGGTCGGTTGGGTTGGGTCTTGGCTAGGCCAGCTCCTGTTTGGGAGCTGGGGTCCCCGCTTGTGGGGGCTGCCCTTTATCCCCGCCATCTTGGGAGCCTGCATCGTCTTGGTGCTCTTTGTGAGACGCAACGATTTCCGATAAATTCGATTTTGAAATGACCGTTTACCTGTTTTTGGGGTAACGGTTATTTTTTGTTTTTAATGAAAGAAGAGAATCAGCCGAACTCTGTTTGGTTTGGGCTCAAGAATAGGGTATAATAGTAGTAAAAGATTCAGATGGGATATAGATATGAGGATTGCAGATTATAGCGTAACACGTGCTGTATTGGAACGCCATGGCTTTACTTTTAAGAAGTCGTTTGGGCAGAATTTTTTAACGGATACCAATATTTTGCAGAAAATCGTAGATAGCGCGGAATTGAGTCGCGAAGTCAATGTGATTGAGATTGGTCCAGGAATTGGGGCTCTGACGGAATTTTTAGCCGAGCAGGCTGCAGAAGTCATGGCTTTTGAGATTGATGAACGCCTGATTCCGATTTTGGGGGAAACCTTGAGCGCTTTTGACAATGTCCAAGTGGTTCAGGCCGACATTCTCAAGGTCAATTTGGCCGAGCAAATCAGCCGCTTCCGCAACCCCGACCTGCCGATTAAGGTAGTAGCTAACCTGCCGTATTACATCACAACGCCAATTCTGATGCATCTTCTAGAAAGTGGTATTCCCTTTGCGGAATTTATTGTCATGATGCAAAAAGAAGTGGCGGATCGCATCTCGGCGCAGCCCGGGACCAAGGACTACGGCTCCCTATCGGTCGCCGTCCAGTACTATATGGAAGCCAAGGTGGCCTTTATCGTACCACGGACCGTGTTTGTACCTGCGCCGAACGTGGATAGTGCGATTTTAAAAATGACACGCCTCCCTCAACCGGCCGTGGAAGTCGCTGACGAGGACTTTTACTTTAAACTGGTCAAGGCCAGTTTCCACCATCGCCGTAAGACCCTCTGGAATAATTTGCAAGCCTACTTTGGCAAGGATCCAGAAACCAAGGACTGGCTAACACGCTCCTTGGAAGTGGCAGGCATTGCACCAAGCGTTAGAGGAGAAACACTGGGCTTGGCAGAATTTGCCAGCCTAGCGCGAGCCCTTGAGGCAGAGAAAGGATAAGAAAGAATTTGCAAGGACGCATTATTAAAGCCTTGGCTGGCTTCTACTATGTGGAAGCAGACGGGCAGGTCTACCAGACTCGGGCCCGAGGAAATTTCCGGAAAAAAGGCCAGACTCCCTATGTCGGAGACTGGGTCGAGTTTTCCGCAGACCAGCAATCAGAGGGTTATATTTTAGCCATTTCGGAGCGGAAGAATGAGCTCGTTCGGCCTCCGATTGTCAATATTGATCAGGCGGTGATCCTGGTTTCTGTCCGGGAACCGGATTTGAATCTCAATCTCTTGGATCGCTTTTTAGTCCTATTGGAACACAAGGGGATTAAGCCTATTATCTATTTGACCAAAACCGATTTGTTGGAAGATTTGGGAGAATTACTGGCAATCCAGGAAGTCTATACCAGTATTGGCTATCCCATGGTTTACCAGTTGGAGGAACTGGAGCCTCTCTTGCAGGACCAGTTGACCGTCTTTATGGGCCAGACGGGGGTTGGCAAGTCAACCTTGCTCAACCGTTTGGCTCCAGACTTGGAGCTGGAGACTGGAGAAATTTCCTCGAGTCTTGGCCGGGGACGTCACACGACGCGGGCCGTAACCCTTTACGATGTCTTCGGTGGTAAAATTGCGGATACCCCAGGCTTCTCTTCGCTTGATTATGAAATCAATCAGGCCGAAGATCTCAATAATGCTTTTCCGGAAATTCGCAGGTTCAGCCATGACTGCAAATTCCGGACCTGTACCCATCGCCACGAACCGGCTTGTGCTGTCCAGCCAGCCGTGGAGGAAGGCGCGATTGCGGCCTTCCGTTATGAAAACTATTTGCAGCTCCTCAGTGAAGTGGAGCAACGCCGGGTGACCTACAAAAAGGGAGGAAAAAAATGAGAAAATTCTATATTGCCCCATCGATTCTTAGTGCAGACTACGCGAATTTTGAAACCGATATGAAACGGATCGAGGCGAGTGGAGCCGAATACGTGCATATTGATATTATGGATGGGCACTTTGTTCCCAACATTAGTTTTGGAGCTGGTGTTGTTGCTAGCTTGCGCCGCCATAGCCAATTGGTGTTTGATTGCCATCTCATGGTCAGCAATCCGGAGGATCATTTGGAAGAGTTTGCGCGTGCCGGCGCTGATATTATCAGCATTCATGTGGAAGCGACACCGCATATTCATGGAGCCTTGCAGCGTATCCGCCAAATGGGGATGAAGGCCAGTGTTGTGATTAATCCTGGAACCCCGGTTGCTGCTATTGAACATGTGTTGGGCTTGGTAGATCAGGTCTTGGTGATGACGGTGAATCCTGGTTTTGGGGGCCAAGCCTTCCTACCAGAAACCCTGGATAAGATTCGTCAATTGGCGGACCTACGTCAGGCCAAGGGCTTGGACTTCGACATCGAAGTGGATGGTGGGATTGACGATCAGACCATTGAACTGGTAGCTCAAGCAGGAGCTAATGTTTTTGTAGCGGGTAGCTACTTGTTTAATGGTGGTCTTGAAGAGGGGATGGACAAGCTCCGTCAAGTGTTAACTGTGAATGACTAAGATTATGATTGTTGCAGGAGGGCCCTTGGGGCTCTCCTTACCACTTGAAGATCAAGTGACGATTGGGGTGGATCGCGGTTGTGTGGCCTTGCTGGAGGCGGGGCTCCCCTTGGATTGGGCTGTTGGGGATTTTGATTCCGTGACAGCGGAGCAGCGAGAGCAGATTTTTGTAGCTGCCAAGCACTGGGTGGAGTTGCCTGCAGAGAAGAACGATACCGATTTAGAAGTGGCCTTGCGGATTGTGCTGGAGCATTTTCCCCAAGGGGATGTGGTGGTCTATGGGGCCTTGGGTGGACGTTTGGACCATAGCTTAGCCAATTTATTCTGGCCCAGCCAATCAGAATTTATTCCGCTTTTGGAGCGAGTGCGCCTAGTGGATGCGGAAAATCAAGTGGTTTACCGAGGTCCAGGCTGGCAGCAGCTGGAACCAGAGCCGGGTTATGACTATATTTCCTTCATGCCAGAACCAGCAACCTCGCTTGAGATTGAAGGAGCTAAGTATGCACTGAATGCTTCGAATTATTTTTTTAAAAAAATTTATGGATCCAATGAGTTCCTTGACCGTCCGATTGCTGTGAAGGTTGAAAAGGGCTATGTGATCATCATCTATTCACGGGATAGGGAGTAGTTATGGAAATCATTCTGATTCTTTTGGGAGCAGCCAATCTCTTCTTGGCCTATCAGCTTTATCAGTGGCTGCGGGGAGGACGTGAGGAAGAAAGACGGGAGTGGGAGAACCACATGGACCGGATGTCGGACCAACTCGACTTCCGTTTTTCAGAATTGGCCAAGGATGCCCAGCTACGAGAAGGAAAGTTGGAACTCCAGCTGAGTGATCGTCTGGTCAGCCAACAGGCAGCCATCCAAGAAGAGATGCAAGTTTTGCGGGCCGAGGTGCGGAGCAGTTTGTCTCAAAGTCGTGAGCAGACCGAGCAGGGCATACGGCGCTTGCAGGAATCTAACGAAGCCCGGCTCGAAGCCATGCGCCAAACGGTGGAGGAGAAATTAGAAACAACCCTCCAAAGCCGTTTGCGGGCTTCTTTTGAAACCGTGTCCCAGCAATTGGAAAGTGTCAATAAGGGTTTGGGGGAAATGCGAACAGTCGCCCAGGATGTTGGCAATCTTAACAAGATTCTGTCGGGCAGTAAGAGCCGGGGGATTCTCGGAGAAATCCAGTTGGGTCAGATTCTAGAAGATATTTTAGCGCCCCATCAGTATGAGAAGGAGTTCGCCCTGGTGCCTGAATCGCGGAACCGGGTGGAATATGCTATCAAGTTTCCCGGCCAGGCTGGGGAAGCAATCTATCTGCCCATTGATGCCAAGTTTCCGCTGGAGTCCTACTACCGTTTGGAAGCAGCCTTTGAAGAGGGTGATAAGGATGCGGTGGCAGTGGCTCGTAAGGACCTGTTGCGAGCAGTTAGGGGCTTTGCCCGAGATATTCATAACAAGTACCTGGCACCGCCACGGACAACGGATTTTGGAATTTTGTTTTTACCAACCGAAGCCCTCTACGCAGAGCTGGTGCGGGAACCCCAATTCATGGACCAGCTGCGCAAGGAAGAGAAGGTGGTTCTAGCAGGTCCGTCAACGCTGGCAGCCTTGCTTAACTCTCTAGCTGTTGGTTTCAAAACCTTGCATCTCCAGAAGAATGCAGAGGATATTAGTTTGGTCCTGTCAGCCGTCAAAAAGGAATTCCAAAATTTTGGACGGGTCTTGGATAAAACCCAGGAGCAATTGCGGACTGCCAGTGGCAGTTTGGAACAGTTGATTGGTGTACGGACGCGGGCCATTGAGCGGAGCTTACACCAGATTGAAGTTCAGGAGGAACTGGATTTAAACCAGTTACTGATGTGGACGGAGGAGATAGAGGATGAAGATTAATCACATGAAAAAGGATGAGCTCTTTGAAGGGTTCTACCTGATTAAAAAAGCAGATTTGCGGCAAACCCGAGCGGGGAAAAATTATTTGGCCTTTACCTTCCAAGACAATACGGGAGAAATTGAGGGCAAGCTCTGGGATGCCCAAGAGAAAAATGTCGAAGAGTTTCAAGCTGGGCGCGTGGTTTTTATGCGTGGACGACGGGAGGTTTACAACAACACCCCACAAGTCAACCAGTTGGCCATGCGTTTGGCTCGAGCTGGGGAGCCAACAGACCCGAGTCTTTATAAGGAGGAACCGCCAGTTGACCCGAATCAATTGCGGGAGTATATTTCCGAATCGATTTTCCAAATTGAGAATCCAGTCTGGCAGCGGGTTGTCCGTGCTCTCTTCCAAAAACATGACCAGGCCTTTTATAGCTATCCAGCGGCTAAGACCAACCATCATGCCTTTGAAACCGGTTTGGCCTTTCATACCGCGACCATGGTCCGCCTGGCCCAAGCTATTGCCCAAATTTATCCGCAGTTGAATTTGAGTTTAATGATTGCAGGCATTTTGCTTCATGACTTAGCCAAAGTCATTGAGTTAAGCGGTCCTGACCAGACAGAATATACCATTCGTGGGAATTTAATTGGCCATATTGCCTTGATTGATGAAGAGATTACCAAGGTTTTGGTAGAGTTGGGCATTGACGATGAGAAGGAGGACGTGATTGTTCTGCGCCACGTTGTGTTGAGCCACCATGGCCTCTTGGAATATGGTAGCCCTGTTCGTCCCCAGCTTATGGAAGCGGAGATGATCCACATGATTGACAATATGGATGCGGGTATGATGATGATGACCAGTGCTTTGGAAAAAGTCGGACCCGGAGAAATGACCGCCCGGATTTTCGCCCTTGACAATCGAAATTTCTACAAACCGCAATTGAATAACTAGCTACTTTCAAAAAAGCCGAACGTTTTTTCAATTTGTGTGATATAATTGTAAAAAATAGAAAACAGGTTAGGGAAAATGAAATTAAGAAGAAGTGAGCGGATGGTGGTTATTTCCAATTATCTGATCAACCACCCCTATGAATTAACGGGTCTTAATACATTTGCCTCCAAGTATCAAACGGCTAAGTCTTCTATCTCCGAAGACATCGTAATTATCAAACGGGCCTTTGAGGAGATGGAGGTGGGCCATATCGAGACCATTACTGGTGCCGGTGGCGGAGTCATCTTCAAACCCTCTATCTCTCAAGAAGAAAGTCTACAAATCGGGGAAGAGCTGCGGCAGCAACTCTCTGCAAGCAATCGGATTCTGCCCGGTGGCTATATTTACCTTTCCGACTTGTTGAGCAATCCAATCTTGTTAAAGAGTATTGGCCGGATTATTGCCAAGACCTTCCAGGATGAGCCGATTGATGCGGTTATGACGGTAGCGACCAAGGGAGTTCCCTTGGCCAATGCAGTTGCCAATGTCTTGAATGTTCCTTTTGTGATTGTGCGTCGTGATTTGAAAATTACAGAGGGCTCTACGGTTAGTGTCAATTATGCCTCTGGCTCCAGCTCTCGGATTGAAAAAATGTTCCTATCCAAACGGAGCCTGCCAGCTGGTAGTCGCGTCTTGATTGTGGACGACTTCCTCAAGGGTGGGGGAACCATCCGAGGGATGATCAGCCTGTTGGATGAATTTGATTCCAGTTTGGCTGGAGTTGCCGTTTTTGCGGATAATGCTCAGGAGAAGCGGGAAGCTTTTGATTACCGTTCCCTCTTGCGGGTGACCAAGATTGACGTAGATGCTATGCAGGTCGACGTAGAGCTTGGAAATATTTTTACAGAAAGTATGAATGAGGTTACAGAGTGAAGCAGTTTTTAGATAGGATTGATCAAAGTTCAATTTGGGTGCGAATTTTTATCCTAGCCCTTTTGATGGTGGTCTTGATGATGGGGCTAGTCATGGCCCGCAGTATGCAACGGAGTCAGCAGGCCAAAACAACGATTACAGCACCGTCTCAATCTTCCAGTTCCTCTAGCAGCCAATCGAAAGAAGAGAAGGCTCTTGAGGAAGCCGAAGAAGCGGTTAAAAAAGCCGAAAAAGAGCAGAATGAAGCCAACCTACGATCTGCAAAAGAAAAGGTTGAAGCGTTAGCAGATGGGGATCAGAAAAATGAACTTCTAGATCGCTTGAAAGCTGTTGCTAACGCCCTTGGTTTGGATTTTGATGCCTTGACGGCTGCTTCTGCATCAAGCTCTCAGGAGAGCGCTGCTGAACCAGCTGCACCTGTTTCATCTGGAGCACCGGTTGCACCAGCGCCGGCCGCACCTGTAACACCGGCCTCTAGTCAGGTAACGACCTACGTGGAACAACCGGTAATACCAGCACCAGAATACATTGAACAACCGACTCAACCGGTTGTGACAGAAACGGTCCCAGTAACTCCTGTGGAACCGTCCGTACCTACGGAATAAGAGAAAAGGAATCAGCGCTTTTGGCAACAGAGGAGCTGATTTTCTTTTGCTTTTTTCCTAAAAGAATCATTCCCCCGAATTATTCATAGATAACTAAAAAAACTTCTAGAAACCCTGATAGATCAATGTTTCTAGAAGTTTTTGATTTTC
>NZ_JAOBSU010000046.1:0-13052 GCF_025447695.1 Streptococcus danieliae
CATTGTTTTTTGGCAATTTCTGATGATTTTTTAGCTATTTACACGGAGTTGTTTGAGGTATGAATAATTTGGGTTGAACGTCCTCTTCGAGTTACCTACTTTATCAGTGGACAAACAGCTTACATTGAGTCGGCGCGTGTTGTGGGGATTGATAAGATTGATCCGTCACCTGAAACGGTTGAGCGGGCGACAAGTCTTGGGTTGGCGGCTTTATTCCGCGATGCGCTGAATCGTGGTTGTCAGGAATTGGTTTTGACCCTAGGTGGGAGTGGAACTTCTGATGGTGGTCGTGGCTTACTGGAGGGGCTCACTCTAGCAGATCGGGAGCGACTTTCCCAAGTGACCTTGCGGGGGCTGACTGATGTGACCAATCCCTATGCAGGTCCTCGAGGCTATGCGGCTGTTTTTGGTCCTCAGAAGGGGGCGACTCCAGAGCAGGTAGTAGCCATGGATCAACTTGCTCAAGATCAGGTACTTCGGATTAAGCAGGAAATGGGTCTAGATTTACAGGCGATTCCTGGAACAGGTGCAGCCGGCGGTCTGGGAGCTACTGTGGTGATTCTGGGGGGATTTCTGGAACCGGGATATTCGTTTCTAGCAGATAAGTTAGGTTTGGCTCAAGCGGTACAAGGTGCAGACTTGGTGGTTACCGGTGAGGGGCGTCTGGACAGGCAGAGTCTGCAAGGAAAGGTGCCGGTCGGAGTTGCGCAAACCGCCAAAGCAGCTGGTGTCCCGGTTATTGCCCTAGGTGGCAGTGTTGAAGAGCTAACTGCGTTTAAGGAGTTCTTCTTAGCCACTTTTTCGATTCAAAGACAGGTGCTTCCTTTGTCTCAAGCCCTGGAAACAGAGACGACCTTGGCCAATGTTCAAGTCCTAGTCAAAAACATTATCGCCAGTCGTTATTGTGAATAAAATTCAAAAAACCGCGCATTTGCGCGGTTTTTTGGCTCTTTTAAGGAGTTCTTTTTACCAAGGGCAGGGTTACGGTGAAGCGGCTGCCTTGGTTGGACTGGGATTGAACCTGGATTTGTCCGTGGTGTTGGTGAACAATTTCGCGGACTAGGGAGAGCCCGAGGCCGATTCCCTGTCCGTGGTTTTTGTTGCGGTCTTGAGCAATTTGATAGAATTTTTCCCAGATGCGGTCGATCTGATCGGCGGGAATGCCGGGGCCGTTGTCTGAGATGCTTAGGCTGGCTTGGTCTGCCTGGGTTTCGAGTTGGATATGGATCCAGTCACTGGTGAATTTGCGGGCATTGGAGAGTAGATTATCCAGCAGGCGCTGTAGCTGAATGGCTTGGCCGGGAACTTGAATGTTGCTTTGAACATCTAGGACAACCTGAATGCCCTCTGCTTCCAGCAATCTGCGGAAGTCCAGCCCTTTTTCGGTTACCAGTTCTGAGAAGGCGATGGTTTGGAAGTCTGTTGGATTACTCTTTTCCAGACGAGCCAGCTCTAGAATCTGCTCAACCAGGGCCTTCATTTGTTGGGCCTGGCGGTGAATAATGCCATGGGACTCCTGGGCTTCGGCTAGTTCCTGGGCGTAGTCGCGTCCGTATTGGCTTTCCGAGAGAATCACCGTTAGCGGTGTGCGCAGCTCGTGGGAGACATCGTTGGTCAGCTGGCGTTCGCGTTGGAAGCTGCTTTCAATGGTTTCCAGCATGTGGTTGATGGTGGCCGCCAGTTGTGTCAGCTCATTGTTTTTGTTTCCTTGTGGAATTCTTTGAGAAAAATCCTGGCTGAGGCGAATACGATCGGCTGTTTGGCCAATGGTTTCAACAGGCTGGAAGGCGCTTTTTAAGATGCGATACCCACCCCAGCTAATAATTCCCAGCAAAAAGGGAGCAATCACGGCCAGGGTGAGGATAAAGAACTGCAACTCTGGGTTACTAGTATTTTGGCTGGTGACAGCACGAAGCCAGTGCTTGCTGCCGGGGATGGTGATATCCACATAGTAGTAGTTCTGGTTTTTCCCAGAGGTTTCTAAAACCTGTCCCTTGGAGAAGGGGAGTCTGGTATCAAAATCGCTCGGGAAAAAGGGCTGCAGGGCCTGGTTGTTTTCATCGTAGATGGAATAATAGATCCCATCATCGAAGCCCTCTAGTTCATCTTCATCCTCAGCGAGGGCTTGGGCTGTGTCAATGGCTTCCTCCTGGAGGAAGGCTTGGTCGACAGAGGTGGCTAGGGAATGGCTTAAGAGAAAGGCGATTCCAAAAAAGCTCAAGAGAATCAGCAGAATAAAACCGGAATACCAGGCATTGACCCGCCGGATAATGGAGGAATGTCCCTTTTTGGTCGGGGAATTAAAAAATGACATAGCCGAGGCCTCTTTTGGTTTGAATCAAGGAATCTTTGGAAGATTCTTGGAGTTTGCGGCGGATATTTTTAATTAGCACTTCAATATTATTGGAATCACCGTCGTAGTCGAAATCCCAGACATGCTCTCGGATCTGGTCGCGGGATAGAACCTGCCCCCGATGGCTCATCAGGTAGGTCAGGATCTTATATTCTTTGGCGGTTAGCGGAATCAGCTGTTCCGCCTTCCAGACCTGCTGGCTGCTCAAATCGAGACGGACGGTCCCAATCTGAATTTGCGAGGATGAAACAGTAGGCTGTTCCCGCCGAGTGATGGCTCGCAAACGAGCCAATAGTTCAGGGAATTCAAAGGGCTTGACCAGGTAATCATCAGCCCCCAAGTCCAGCCCCCGGACCTTGTCCTCTAGACTATCCTTGGCGGTTAAAAAGAGGATGGGGGTTTGTTGGTTCTGCTGCCGCAGGGTTTGAACCAGGGTGAAACCATCCATACGCGGCATCATGACATCTACAATCAAGGCATCGTAATCGCTGGTAGCTAGATAATCCAAAGCCTCCTCCCCATCAAAGGCTGCATCAACACTATAGGCTTGGGTCTTGAGCAGCTTGACCAAGCTACGGTTTAAATCCAATTCATCTTCCACAATCAGCAGTTTCATCTTTACCTCTTTTCTATTTCTTTCAGTATAGCAAATCCGAGCCTAAAAATGAGTGAGTAAGGGTATAAACCCCGAGTTTAAGGGACTCGGAGTTTACTGGTCTTTGATTGGATTACTAATTTGGGGCTTCAGCCAGGCTCAGATCTTTTGCGTTGACGAGAATTTCTTGGAAGCTATCGCCGTTTAAGATTTCTGCTTGATAGGTGATAGATTTACTGGTGTTTTCTAAGCTAATATCCAAGATTTTTGCGGCAGGATATTCCTTTAGAAGGGCTTTTTCAACTTCAGCGATTGATTTTTTCGGTTGAGCCTTGAGTTTATCATCCGCTTCCAGAGGCTCTTCGGATTTGCGTAGTACTTTTCCGCTAGTGGCATCGAGTTCCAACTTGATTTCCCGATCCTTGGATTCGAGGCGGACATCATAAATGACTTGCTGGTTGTAGCGTTCTAAGTTGATATCTGTGATAGTTGCAGATCCTACTTCCTTTAGGGCAGCCTTGGCCGCTGCTTCAAAATTAAGTTTCGGATTTACGTCGCGGATTTGTTTGATGATTTGGTCTCGCGCTTGATCCTGATCCCAATCGTCTTCGTCATCCCAGTCCCAATCGAACTGCTCATCCCAATCCCAGTCCTGCTGACTTTCTTGGAATGAGGAATCAGTAGTAGCGTAAACACCAGCAGATCCAACACCAGCAGCACCTAGTACCAGTACAGAAATAAGAATAAGTCCTTTATGTTTTAAAATTGATTTCATGAGTAGATCTCCTCTTTTCATTTTTGTATGGTTTTAGTATAAAGGAGAAAAATGAAGAGAAGATGAAAAAGGTTCGGGGAACCTTTTTCACCCGAGCCAAGAAATTGAAAAGCGAGGAAGGTTCGGGGAACCTTTTTCACCCGAGCCAAGAAATTGAAAAGCGAGGAAGGTTCGGAGACTTTAAAAAGTTCTGAGTTTTCTCAAGGTTCATAAAAAATTAGTAGTCATTGTATAGCACCATATGCTGCAAAAACTCATGGAATCTGGGGAGTGTTAAGGTTAAGTAACCTCTTTTGCTCGCCCTGACAATGCCTTTTCGAATCAATCGCTCCCGGTAAACAGAAAATTTGTTGGCGGGGAAATTGATACGATCACGAAGCAGACTTACAGCTACCTCTTTGTCGGGATTGTCTAGAAAGGCTCCTAGAACTTCTCGGTCGAGGTCAGATAGTTCTGACCAAATTTTATTGTAGACATATTCTTGGAGGTAATCATCGAAGGCATTTAAGAGGTGGCTAAGCTCTTTTTCTTGTTCAGTCCATTTGAGGTAGCCTAGTACTTGGAAAGCGAAGGGGAAGCCTTTGGTCAATTTACTCATTTCCACAGCTTCGGTATCGGATACCTGGAAAATCTCTTGGTAGGATTTGGCAACGGATTGATAGTTCAAAGGGGATAAATAGATTTTTTTAGAGCGGTGTAGGAATGTCAAACTTGAATCGTTTTGAAGAAGAGAGATATTTTCATATAAGCCGGTCATTAGTAGAGATATGGGTAGGTTATCACTGATCCACAATTGAAAGGAAGAAACAAAGGCTTTTAGGTCCTCTGTTTTTGTAACTTCATCAATAGCGATAAGAACTTTTTTCTGATGTTTCTGGAGTTGCAAAAGCATTTTTTCCAGTGCGATCTCGATGCTCACGACAGGAGGGACCTGTTCGATGTCGATTCCTAAACCGAAAAGAGACAGATTTAGCTTTGCCTGATGAAAGAGAATTCCGATCTCGGGCTCTTCGTATAATTTTGCGGCTAAACTTTCGAATAAGGGGCGATTGGGGTTTAGTTTTATGGTAATCCAGTCATGTCTGTCTTTTAAGCGACGAACGATTTCATTCATCATAACCGTTTTACCAACTCCTCTGACTCCTGTTAGAATATAGGCTTGTGAAGAAGGGTTGGCAGAAGTGATATCTTCTAGAATCATGGTTGTCTGTGATGTGCGGTCGATATAGGTGAATGGTTTTTTACCAAAACCAAGTGTAAAAGGATTTGTCATTTTTACCTCCTTTGTCATTCTTTGATAGTTTATGACTATTTTATAATCTTTTATAATTCAGTTCAATTTTTATAATCTTTTATAATTCATTTGATCTTTTATAATCTTTTATAATTATGTCTATTGGAGGAGAAAAATTGGAAAAAAAGCTGAAAAAGGCTTGACACCTTTTCCAAAATAGTTTACCATATCCTTAACCTTAAAAATGGAGAAAGGAAAACTACGGTATGTTGAGAACTAGCCAAACAACAGCAGTGAATCACACATATTTCTACAGCTACTTTTAGATAGTGTTTGTAGCCTAGTTTCATGGATACAAACACGACAACGTTTCGTTTGTATCTATGTAGCTGTGGTAGTTTTGACTGTACCTGCATAGATGGAATATCTAGGTGGCAGGTCAAATCAGTCTGTTTCTTCATACAGTTGAATTGAAAAGGGGCCGTTTAGATAGCAGAAACGGTCCCGTTTTTTGTATCCAAGTTCTCATTTAAGGAAAAGACAAAGAGGAGAAATGAATATGCGATTTAAGAAGTTTTTAACAGGTTCGGTAGCCTTTTTATCCGCGGTAACGTTAGCATCTTGCTCAGCATCAAGTGGTCAGAATGGAGAGACTAAGGTTGGGATTATCCAATACGCAGAACATGAAGCCCTAACTTCAACACGTCAAGGCTTTATGGAAGCTCTTGAAAAAGCAGGATACAAAGAAGGGGATAATCTAGAGGTTGACCTTCAAAATGCTCAAGGAGATCAGGCTAATCTCCAAACCATGGTCGAGCAGTTGAGCGGAAAAAATGATGTGAACTTTGCCATTGCGACGCCAGCAGCCCAATCTTTGTTGAGTGTGGATGCTGAAACACCATCGGTCTTTACAGCTGTTACTGATCCGATTGCAGCTGGTTTGGTGGATTCTTTGGAAAAACCTGGTGGAAGCATGACGGGGTCAACGGATTCTGCGGATGTAAAAGGACAATTAGAGATGTTGTTGAAAGTCGTTCCGAATGCGAAAACGGTGGGTATTTTCTACAACTCCAGTGAAGTCAATTCAGAATCTCAAGCCAAAGAAGCAGAGAAAATCTTGAAAGACAAGGGAATCAAGGTTGTTATCAAAACAGTAACAACCACCAATGATGTCCAACAAGCGGTTACGTCTCTTGCAGGACAGGTAGATGCCATCTACTTCCCAATTGATACGACAGTTGCTTCGACAGCTGGTACTATTGGGGATGTATTGAAAGAAGCGAAAGTCCCTGCTATGGGCGGAGACAATGCTGTGATTGACGCAGCCCTCTTTACTTACGGGGTAGACTACCATGCGATTGGTGTTCAAGCTGGTGAATTGGCGGTTGATATCTTGAAAGGGGAAAAACCGGCTGATTTAGCGGTGAAAGCACCTGAAAAAGCAAGTATTGCAGTGAATGAAGAGATGGCTAAGGTTCTGGAAATTGATCCAGAAACCATTAAAGCCTTAGAGAAATAAAGGAAGAATCTATGAAAAAAATTGGAAAATATTTATTCATAACCTCATTAATCGGTCTGGCAGCTCTTGGTTTGGCGGCTTGTTCGAGCACTCAAAGCCGATCTGGAAATGCGAAGGGTGTCAAAGTTGGGATTCTTCAGTACATGGAGCATGATTCCCTAACTGCAGCTCGGGAAGGCTTTGAAGCCGAGTTGGCTGACAATGGTTATAAAGAGGGTGAGAAGCTCACCTTGGATTATCAAAATGCCCAAGGAGACCAAGCCAATCTCCAAACGATTTCGGAGCAACTGGCGAGCAACAATGACTTGATTCTGGCGATTGCAACTCCAGCAGCTCAAAGTTTGGCCACAGCTTCAACAGACACACCGGTTCTTTTCACGGCGGTTACAGATCCCCTATCGGCTGATTTGGTAGAATCCATCAAAAAGCCAGGAGGTTTTTTGACAGGTACCAGTGACCAGGCACCGATTGACAAACAAGTTCAATTATTGGGACAAGCTGTACCGAATGCCAAAACAGTTGGAATTCTTTATAACACAAGTGAACGGAATTCGGAAGTGCAGGTCGAAACAGCTCAACCTTTGCTCGAAAAAGCGGGCTATAAGGTGGTCTTGAAGGGGATTTCAAATACCAATGAGGTGCAGGATGCGGTTACCAGCTTGATGAAGGATGTGGATGCTGTCTTCATTCCAACAGATAACACGGTAGCTTCAACCATGACCATGATTGGTGAACTTTCTGTTAGCAACAAGGTTCCTGTAATTGGTGGTTCGACAGACATGGTGGATGAGGGTGGTCTCCTAACTTATGGAACCAACTATGAAGCTTTGGGACGGCAGACAGCCAAGATGGCTTTGAAAATTCTCGAAGGAGCACAAGCTGCTGATATGGCGGTTGAGTATCCCGAAACCGTTAGCCTTCATGTCAATGAAGAGATGGCTAAGAAACTGGGAATTGATACAAGTAAATTAACTGTAAAAGATTAGGTGAAATTGTTGGGATTAGAGACAATGACGACTGTGTCTCTAATCTCCTAAAAGGAGTAGAACGTGGATCTTATTTTATCAAGTGTATCACAGGGGCTTTTGTGGTCGATTATGGCCATCGGTGTCTATGTGACTTATCGCATTTTGGATATTGCCGATTTGACGGCTGAGGGAGCTTATCCCCTTGGGGCAGCTGTGGCTGCCACAGGAATTGTTGGGGGGATGAACCCTCTACTTGCAACTTTGTTGGCCTTTGTGGCCGGAATGGGAGCTGGTTTGGTATCCGGACTTCTCCATACCAAGATGAAAATCCCAGCTCTTTTGACAGGGATTGTTACCTTAACAGGTTTGTATTCCATTAATTTAAAGATTTTAGGTAAGGCCAATGTCGCTCTTCTTCGCCAGGAGACTCTGGTTACCCAACTGCAGGGTCTGGGTTTGAGCAAAACAACAGCTGTTCTCATTATCGGAAGTCTCTTTGTGGCTGTTGTGATTCTCTTGTTAACTTTGTTGATGAATACGCAGATTGGTTTGGCGCTGCGCTCAACGGGGGACAATATTCCGATGAGTGAGGCCAATGGAATCAATGTTAACCGTATGAAAATTTATGGCTACATGCTATCGAATGGGCTGATTGCTTTGAGTGGTGCCTTGCTCACACAGAACAATGGCTTTGCGGATTTGAACTCAGGGACTGGTACCATCGTTATCGGCTTGGCTTCTGTGATTATTGCAGAAGTTATTCTACGCAATCTGCGCATTGGTTGGCGCCTGCTCTCAGTTGTCTTGGGTTCGGTGATCTACCGCCTGATTATCTTGGCTATCTTGGAAATTCCAGGTATGGATGCGGATCTTGTGAAACTCTTCTCAGCAACTCTCTTGGCCGTTGTTCTTTTTGTGCCAGAAATTCAAAATAAGTTGCGCGTGCGTAAGATTAATGTGACAGACAAAACGGCATAGGAGGACAGCAAGATGACAAGTATTTTATCCATTCAAGATATTCATAAAACCTTCGAAGCTGGAACCATCAATGAAAACCATGTTCTTCGGGGAATGAACCTCGAGGTTGAAGAAGGAGATTTCATCTCCATTATCGGTGGAAACGGGGCAGGGAAATCAACTTTGATGAATACCCTGGCCGGAACTTTGTTGGTTGACTCAGGAGACATTCTTCTAGAAGGGAAATCCATCAAGACGGTATCTGCTGCGAAACGGGCTGTTGACATCAGTCGTGTATTCCAAGATCCCAAAATGGGAACAGCCTCACGTTTGACGATTGAAGAAAACATGGCTGTAGCCTACCGTCGTGGTCAAAAACGGGGCCTCAGCTGGGGAGTTAAAGATTCTGAACGGAAAATTTTTAAAGAAGCCTTGAAAGAACTTGGTTTGGGCTTGGAAAACCGGATGAAAGTGGACACCCAATTCCTATCCGGAGGCCAACGCCAAGCCCTAACGCTGTTGATGGCTTCCTTGGTAAAACCAAAGGTTCTGCTTCTAGATGAGCACACAGCTGCCTTGGATCCGAAAACCAGTGATATGGTGATGGATTTGACCAAAAAAATTGTCGAAAAAGACAAGCTAACAGCTTTGATGATCACCCACAATATGGAAAATGCCATCGAGTATGGAAACCGCTTGGTGATGCTCCATCAAGGTCGCATTGTTGTGGACGTCAAAGGGGAAGAAAAAGCTAACCTTACCGTCCAAAACCTCTTGGATCTCTTCCACAAAAACAGTGGCCAAGCCTTGGTTGATGACGAAATGATGCTATAACACAGAAACCTGAGTCATCTCAATTGATGAATCAGGTTTCTTTGCTTTTAGTACAGAGGAGCTAGCATCACGAAAATGAGCCAAGGTCAAACTAACGATGTGTGAAGACATGCAGAAAGAGTATTTGTCTTTGGAAGAAGTAGATTGCGTAAGCCTACTTCCTTCTTTTATAATAATAAAAAAGGAGAAAAACTATGGACATTCAAGTATTTGGGGTCGAGGAATGGCTAAATATCTGGGAGAATGATGCTGTTTACGATATTGCCGGTTCGTCCATCGCGTCGATGACCTTGGACGAGATTCTAGAGCTGGGAGATGTGGGTAAGGAAACTCTGTTAGCCCAGGTTTTAGGGAAAACGATGAACTATGGGTGGATCGAAGGGTCGCCCGAGTTCAAGGAGGAAGTGGCCAAACTCTATCAAGGGGTTCAACCAACTCAAATTCTCCAAACCAATGGGGCTACGGGGGCTAATCATTTGGCTTTGTATGCCTTGGTGGAGCTGGGAGATCATGTGATCTCCATGTACCCAACTTACCAGCAATTGGTGGATATTCCGCGATCCTTTGGGGCTGAGGTCAGCCTTTGGCAGATTCAGGAGGAGCAGGGGTGGCTCCCGTCTCTAGAGGAGTTGAGGATTCTCATTCGGCCCCAGACCAAGCTGATCTGTATCAACAATGCTAACAATCCCACGGGGGCTGTTATGGACCGGGTTTATTTGGAGGAATTGGTGAGTATTGCGCGTGAGGTGGGAGCTTATATCTTGGCGGATGAGGTCTACCAACCCTTAGAAGAGGGGCTGGAGATACCAGCTATTGTGGATCTCTATGAAAGGGGAATCTCTACTAACAGCTTGTCTAAGACCTATTCTGTTCCCGGCGTTCGTGTTGGTTGGGTGGTTGCGAATGCGGACTTGTCTGATCGTTTCCGGAAATACCGCGATTACACAATGATTTGTGCAGGGGTTTTTGATGACTTTCTAGCAACCCATGTCCTCCGGCATCGGGACTTGGTCCTGGAACGGAATCGCTCGATTGTCTATCGTAATCTTGAGCTTGTTAAAAAATGGGTGGAACAGGAACCACGGGTTTCGGTTATTTTCCCTCGACATGTTTCCACCTCCTTTATAAAATTGGATATTCCCGAGGATACGGAGATCTTCTGCATCCGACTCCTGCAAGAACAAGGGGTCCTTCTGGTCCCTGGGAATCGCTTTGATAAGCCTGGCTATGCTCGCTTGGGCTACTGCACGCAGACCGATATTTTAGAGCAGGGATTGGTGAGACTGTCTCAATTTTTACGGCAGTACGATGCCTAAAATGTGTTTGGGGAGTACCAGTCGAAGCCCCCGATATCCGTAGGAATCAGAGTTGTTTCAAAATGGAATAGAAAGTGGTATGATATAGGATAAGTTTTTCAGAAAATAAGGAGTAAGTGACATGAAAAGACCTCTTATTGGAATTTCGGGAAGTGTTCTGTTGACCAGCTATGGTTCTTCGGAAGGTTACCGGCGGGCCTATGTCAACGAAGATTATGTGCAGTCGGTTCTTCAAAATGGAGGAATTCCGTTTATCTTGCCGGTTGTTGATGATGAAGAAGTTCTGTCAACCTATATCGATCAACTAGATGGCTTAATTCTATCTGGGGGTCATGATGTGACGCCTCAATATTATGGAGAAGAGCCTATGCAAAAAATTGGTGAAACCTGGGAATTGCGAGACTGGTTTGACTCCCTCTTGGTGGAAAAGGCCTTGGCCAAAGGGATCCCTGTATTAGGGATTTGCCGTGGGATGCAGGTTATGAATGTCCTACACGGCGGTAGTCTTTGGCAGGATCTTTCCTATATGAAGGATGTTGAAATCAAGCATCTTCAGGGACATTCACCAGAGTTGGTGACTCATCTGGTGGATATTGAAGAAGGTAGCCAGTTACACGAGCTGATGGGGGAAAATCATGTGATGGTTAACACCTTTCACCACCAGGCAGTTCGTGAGTTGGGGCAAGGCTTTAAGGCGACGGCTTTTTCAGCAGATGGGATTGTGGAAGCGATTGAACATGAAGATTATCCCTTCTATTTGGGGGTTCAATGGCATCCAGAAATGCTTCATGCTTCCGTTCCCTTGATGAATCAGCTATTTGCAGGTTTGATTCAAGCGGCACAAAAATAAAAGACAAGGTGGAGTGGGGTCATGCAGGAAAAAGAGCTACTGGAAGTTACAGGTCAATTTGCCTATTTAATGTTGTCCAGTGGGGCCGAGACAGGACGTGTCGAATCGACAATTGATTATGTCGGAAAGGCTGTCGGGGTTCCTGTGATTTGCCATGTGACGATGACATCGATCTTATTAGTGAATCAGGACAGTGGACGCTCTTATGTGGTCAAGGTTCCTCGCTACCAGGTTGACCTGCAGATGGTACATGACCTCAATCATTTATCCCGTCAACTTTCCCAAGGGCAGATTGATTTTGAAACGTTTACTCGAGAGGTGGAGCGGCTCTCTCAAGGAGTCCCTCATTTTCCTCTCTGGCAACAGTATTTGGGAGCTGGTTTTGTATCCATGGCTCCCAACTTGGTTGACTTGGCTCCCTTCTCTGATTTTCTATTGACCTTTTTCCTAGGGATTTTTGCCCATTTCTTGAATCGCGAGGCCAGCCGCTGGATGGTTCCCCCTTATTTGGCTGTGGGCTTATCCGCCTTTATGATTTCGATGCTGATCAATGGTTTTTACCATCTAGGCTGGGGTCAGACCTTTGAAGTGCTTCTGATTTCTTCCCTAATGCCCCTGGTTCCTGGGGTGGCTCTGACCAATTCCTTGAGAGAGCTTTTAGGTGGTCATACCATTTCAGGTTTGGTCCGAGCTGTTAATGCCCTGCTGATTGCGACAGCTATTGGCGGTGGGGTAATGATGGCCAATCTCTTGTTTCAGGCCTTGATCTAGGAGGTGAGTGATGAGCTTTTTCTTAGGATTTCTGTTGAGTCTGTGTGGGAGTTTGGGCTATGGCATGATGGTTAATGCTCCACGCCAGACCTTGTTGAGTTCAGCTCTGACCGGTGGTCTGGCCTGGATTGCCTATCTGCTGATTCTAGATTTGACTGGTGGGATTTGGTTGGCCAATTTGGTGGCTAGCTTGATGATTGGTGTTTTGTCCAATGTTTTTGCCAAACGCATTGGGACGCCGGTTAATATCTTGTCCATCCCCTGTATGATCTCTCTGGTCCCTGGGGGTACCATTGCTACGTCTATGCGCTATTTTGCCCAGGGGGATGTTTTGCAGGGCCAGTCCTTTTTTGTCAGGACCCTACTCATTTGTTTTTCCTTGGCCCTTGGTTTTGTTTTAGCAGAAGGATTGGTCTTCTTAGGGAGAAAAATTGGAAAAAGATGAGTTGATATCTTGCCAAATAATGGAAAGTATGGTAATATTTTACGGTATGTGGTGTAGAACCCTTAAAACTAAATAGGAGGAATGACAAGATGGCAAAAGTATGTTATTTTACAGGTCGTAAAACTGTATCTGGTAATAACCGCTCTCATGCGATGAACAAAACAAAACGTGCTGTTAAACCAAATCTTCAAAAAGTTACAATTTTGGTTGACGGTAAACCGAAAAAGGTTTGGGCTTCAGCTCGTGCGCTTAAATCAGGTAAAGTTGAACGCGTTTAATAAAAACTTGAAAAAGAGGTTGGATTTCCAATCTCCTTTTTTATTGGGCTTTTAGGAGGAGCTAGTATGAGGCTGAGACTAGGGGAGTGGGACAGAACTAATTTTTTTCAAAATTAGTTCGTAGTCCCACCCCCGCAAGGTTGATTAGGTCGGGTTC
>NZ_JAOBSU010000047.1:0-12568 GCF_025447695.1 Streptococcus danieliae
AAGGAGGGGAGGAAGGAAGATTGTCTTTATTCTATATTATCAGTTTTCAGGGATTCCACACAACTTGACAAAGAACCACAAAAAATCACTCGGATCTCAAAATCCGAGTGATTTTTTGTGTATTCCCGATTCCCTAAGGAAGCAAGAGAATAATCGCAAAAGCAAAAGCATTATTCAGCATATGTAGCCAAATGGAATCCCAAATATTGTTCCGCCTCGCAAAGGCTCTATAAAATATATAGCCCATAACAGAATAGGACAGAATGAAATTCAAATCTAAACTGATAACATGGAGGTAGCCAAAGGTAACCGAGGTCAAGAAGGCAATCAAGCCGGTTGGCCACCCCCTAAACACAAACTTGGAACCCAAGCCACGAAAAACAAGTTCCTCAGCCAGCGGGGCTAAAATGACCATACCAATCATAAAAACGGTTAAATAAGGGGTCCCTAATTCCTTCACGGATCCTAAGGCGTCTACAATGATTTGCTGATTCGTAGCTTGCTCTTCTAGACCTACTGAGCTTCGGAAAATACCAAAAAGTATATTAGCTCCCATTAAGGTTCCCCAGCCTAGGAATAGGTGCTTCCATTGACTGGCATCAAACTGGGCGGACTTCGAACCTGCATCCGGTTGGTTAAAGTACCATTTCAACAGGGAATAAATAATTGCAAAACTAAAAGCTAAGTAGACAACAACCGCGAGCCACTGCTGGCCAACAGATAGGTCCTGATCTAATAAGCCCAAAGACAGTGGTAAGCCGTTCAAAAGGGAAGCTAATGCAATCAGCAGGAACCAGACAAAGATTCGCCCCAGAACTTGTATACTTTTTAAAACCATCATGATACCTCCGCATTCAATCTTATCGTGGAGTAGGCAGCTGGTAAGAGAGGAGCGAGAGAAACAAATCCAATGAATCTGTTTGCTCCTACTCCTTCCCGGTTCTTTTTACAATAGACCAGCTACTGCTTGAAGAAGATTTGGAATAGCTGCTTGGTCACTACCTCCAGCCATGGCCATATCTGGCTTACCACCACCACGACCGGCTACAATCGGTGCCAATTCCTTGATGAGGTTACCTGCATGAACCTCTTTCGAACGACTAGCTACCAGGACATTGACCTTATCTCCAATCGCTGCTACTAGCACAAGGACATCAGAATAGTCCCCTTGTTTCCAAGTGTCCGCAAAGGTACGAAGGGCACCTGCATCAGCGACATCAACCTGTTTAGCAATGTAACGCAGACCCTTGACTTCTGCCACATCTTGGAAAATTTGACCAGAAGCAGCTGCAGCTGCTTTTTCTTTCAACTCCCGATTTTCTTTTTGCAATTGGCGGGCTTGTTCTTGAAGGGCCTCCACTTTCGCTGGAACATCACCAACTTGTGGGGCTTTTACTTGCCGTGCCAATTCTTGCAGCAATTTAGCTTCTTCCCGATAAGAATTATAAGCCTCACGTCCAGTTACAGCCACAATCCGACGAGTACCAGAACCGATTCCTTCTTCTTTTAGAATGCGGAACAAGCCAATTTCGGAAGTATTGCCAACATGGGTTCCTCCACAGAGCTCAACAGAGTAATCGCCAATCGAAACAACACGAACAGCTTTTCCGTATTTTTCGCCAAAGAGGGCCATAGCTCCCATATCCTTAGCTGCGTCGATATCTGTTTCAACCGTTTGAACGGCTAAGGCTTCGTTAATTTTGATATTGACATCTGCTTCAATTTGCGCCAATTCCTCTGGTTTAACGGCTTCAAAATGCGTAAAGTCAAAACGAAGGAAGTCTTGCTCATTCAAGGAACCTGCTTGGGTCGCATGTTTCCCAAGAACTTGGTGCAGGGCTGCATGCAACAAGTGTGTTGCTGTATGATTTTGCATCACACGACGGCGACGATCCTTGTCTAGAACTAGACGGTAGACATCCTCTTTAGCCAACGGCGCCAAGACCTCAACCTTATGCAGAGGCTGACCATTTGGAGCTTTCTGAACATCGACAACCTTGGCCACTACTTGCCCGTTGGCACCCAAAATCTGACCATGGTCAGCAACCTGACCTCCCATTTCCGCATAGAATGGTGTTTCCTCAAAGATCAGATAAGCTTCACCAGCTTCAACAGCGTCTACTTCAACATTTTCTTGTACCAAAGCCACAAGACGGCTATCCGCCTCTTGCGCCTCATACAAGAAACGACTTGGAACGGTCAAGGCCTGCAAGGTCTCATTTTGACCACCCATCGAAGTCCCTTTAACAACCGAAGCCCGCGCCCGCTCTTGTTGCGCCTTCATTTCTTGATCAAAGCCATCCTTATCAACCGTCCAGCCGCGTTCTTCAGCGATTTCTTCGGTTAGTTCTACTGGGAAACCATAAGTGTCATAGAGTTTAAAGGCCGCTTGTCCAGAAATAACCGTTTGGCCTGCTTGCTCCATCTCAGCGACAATCTCATCTGCATAGGCTTGTCCCGCCGCCAAGGTCCGTGCAAAGGACTCCTCTTCATTTTTAACAATCTTCTGGATGAAATCGGCTTTTTCGCTCACCTCTGGGTAATAAGACTCCATGATTTGCCCCACAGTTGGAACCAAACGGTACATGAACGGCTCATGGATGCCTAGTTTTTGACCATGACGAGCTGCACGACGAAGCAAACGACGCAAGACATAACCACGGCCTTCATTTCCTGGAAGAGCGCCATCCCCAATCGCAAAAGCCAAGGAGCGAATGTGGTCCGCAATCACCTTGAAACTCATGTTATCGCCATCTGGATCATAGGTCTTACCAGACAAAGCTTCAACCTCCTTGATAATCGGCATAAACAAATCCGTTTCAAAGTTGGTTTTAGCCCCCTGCATCACCGCTACCAAACGCTCCAAACCAGCCCCGGTATCAATATTTTTATGTGGCAATTCCTTGTACTCACTCCGTGGCACACTTGGATCTGCGTTAAATTGAGACAAAACAATATTCCAAATTTCGATATAGCGATCATTTTCAATATCTTCCGCCAACAAGCGCAGACCAATCTTTTCAGAGTCAAAGTCTTCCCCACGGTCAAAGAAAATTTCCGTATCCGGACCAGAAGGACCTGCTCCAATTTCCCAGAAGTTATCTTCAATTGGAACCAAATGACTTGGCTCAACCCCTAGTTCAATCCAACGATTATAAGAATCCTTATCCGCTGGATAATAGGTCATGTAGAGTTTTTCTTTAGGGAAAGCAAACCATTCAGGACTGGTCAAGAGTTCCCAAGCCCAGGTAATCGCCTCATCCCGGAAATAATCGCCGATCGAGAAATTCCCCAACATTTCAAACATGGTGTGGTGACGAGCTGTTTTACCAACATTTTCAATATCATTAGTCCGGATGGATTTTTGAGCATTGGTAATCCGAGGATTTTCTGGAATTACAGAACCATCAAAATATTTTTTCAAGGTTGCAACCCCTGAGTTAATCCATAGTAGGGTTGGGTCGTTTACCGGAACCAAATTCGCTGACGGTTCAATGGCATGGCCCTTGGAAGCCCAAAAGTCTAACCACATCTGGCGAATTTCAGCACTGGTCATATATTTCATTGTCATTCTCCTTTTATGTTAATTGCTATTTCACTTAGTAGGAAATAAGGAATCTGCAAAAAAAGACAAGTTCAATCGATGAAGGGCGTCTCAACGCGGTACCACCTTCCTTCGATGAACTTGTCATCCTTATTGCAACTATTCAAAAAATCTCTCAAGTAGCAAGATAAGACACAACTAGTAGCTTGCACCAACCGCTACCTCTCTGAAAAATTGTCTGTTTTATCCATTCTTGATACACTCTCATTATACTCCAAGTTGCCTATTTGTCAACTATTTTTCTTCAGAGCTAGAGTCTGCAACAGCTTCACCAGTCGCATTCATGTATTGAGAAAAGGCATTTTGGAAGGCTGGGTCTTTGACCTTAATATTCGCTTCTTCCATTTCCTTGGCCACAACACTTTGGATAAAGGCTGCATCAGTCCGTTTTCCAGCTAGGATAATGCTTTCAAGCTGTTTTTGATAGTCTTTCCAAGAGTCTTTTTTCTGAGTTTTGTTGGTTACCTTAATCACATAGTAGCTCGTAGATAGAGTTGAACTATCGGTCACCTTGATAACATCTGAAACTCCATTGTTGTCCAAGCCAAAGGCTGCCTTTTTAACATCTTCCGGAAGGGCGGTTGAAGCAGAATCAAATTTCATTTCGCCGCCTTTTTCCTTAGTTTCTTCGTCATTCGAATTGTCTTTTGCCAACTGGGCAAAATCATCCCCTTTCTTAGCTTTTTCAGCTACCTCTTTAGCCTTATTTTCATCGGTCGTCCGAATCACTTGTGCTGTTACTTCTGGTGTATAGTTTTCAAAAGCTGCTTGGTAGTTCTCATCCGTCAACTCTTTTTTGGCAGCTTCATTTACCGCATACTCAACCAATTTGTTGGTACGGATTTGTTCGCGATAAGTTTCCGTTGTCAATCCTTCTTGAGCCAAGACTTGTTGGAAACGATCACCGTAGGTCTGGGCGCTCTTATTATACTCTTCAGAAACTTCCTCGTCAGTGACCTTCTCTCCGTATTTAGCTTCGAAGACCTCATTAATGGTCATAGTGAGAAGAACTTGTTGAGCTTGGGTATTATTTTTAACCTTGTCATAGTATTCCGCAACCGTGATGGTATTCCCTCTCATGGTAATCACATCCGTGTTGTTATTGGTCTCACGCGCACAGGCTGCGAGGGCTATCACAGACAAGAGCGTGATAGCACCAATTTTTACTTTTTTCATCCTTGTTTCACTCCTTTTTACAATAACTTTGCCATTATACCATATCTTGACTTAATTGCGGCTTAATCAGAGAGCTTCTTGGGAAATTTCCACCAAATCCGCCTCTTTTTTGACCATCAAAAGCCCATCGCCTAGGGGTAGATAAGAAACCATGAGGTCTGGATGCTGGCCCACCGCCTCAAATAACTTATGCAGACCACGGTAAATGGCCCGTTGGCCCCTACGAATGTCCTCCGGTAGCTTGGCAATATCTCCCCCTTGGAAAACATCATCAAAAATCAAAATACCACCCTGGGGTAATAGATCAAGAAGATCCTGTAAAAAAACCACATACTTGGATTTAGCAGAGTCGACAAAGATAAGGTCAAAAGACTGGCCCTTCAGATCCTGTAACAGTCCCTGGGCCTCTCCTTCCAAGAGACGAATACGATTCCCCTCTTGGAAGCGAGCAAAGTTCTCTTGGGCTAGTTGAATCATCTCTGGATTGCGATCAATGGTCACCACTTCCGCTTCTGGAAGAGCTTCTGCCATCATGAGGGCTGAGAAGCCGATCGCAGTTCCGACCTCTAAAATCCGCTTGGGAGCCACAGCCTGTAAAAAGAAACGGAAGAAGGCCACGGTTTCCTTGGGAATAATCGGCACATTCTCAGCTGCCGCAAAGTCTTGCAGTTCCTGCAAAAAAGCCGGCAAAGCCTGATCTTGGTTCCGCATAAAGTCAACAATTCCTTGCTGGACCACAGGCCGACGCATGTTGGGATTGGAGTGTTCCGAGTAGGTTTTAACCATTACAAAACTCCTAGCTCTTGCGCCAAGCTTTCCAACTCATCCAAGCGACGCTCAAAGACCGCAAAAGCATCATTGAGGTAGGCCTCAGCCTCCATATCAACTCCCGCTTTGGCCATTACCGCTAGTGGATAATCAGAATTTCCAGCCTTCAAGTAATTGAGGTAGGCTTCGCGATCCTCATCTGTTCCATAAACAATCTTATCCGCCAAGGCTGATGCTGCCGCAAAACCAGTCGCATATTGGAAGACATAGTAATTATAGTAGAAATGCGGAATCCGCGCCCATTCGTATTGAATTTGTGGATTCTCTTCGGCAGCCAAGCCATAGTACTTGGCATTCAAATCCGCGTAGGCCTGGTTGAGGAAATCACTGGTCAAGACCTGCCCCTCCTGATCTGCCTGGTGGATCAGTTGTTCAAATTCCGCAAACTGCGTTTGCCGGAAGACGGTACCACGGAAGCCATCCAAGTAGTGGTTCAGAATAGCAAAACGGCTTTCCTTATCCTCCACGGAAGCGAGTAATTTCTCTGTCAAAATATTTTCATTAGTCGTTGAGGCAATCTCAGCCAAGAAAATCGAATAGTCCCCATACACAAACGGCTGACTTTCACGGCTGTAGCTGGAATGCATGGAATGCCCTGTTTCGTGGATCAAGGTATAGAGATTGTCTAGATTGTCCTGCCAGTTCAACAGCATGTAAGCCTTGGTGTCATAAGATCCACCGGAATAGGCACCGGAGCGTTTGCCCTTGTTTTCATAAACATCAATCCAACGATTGCCAAAGGCATCTTCAACCTTAGCCAGGTAATCGTCTCCGAGAACCGCAAGCACCTCTTTACATTTTTCCAAAGATTCTTCGTAAGAAATGGAAAGATTCTTACGGCTCAAAGGCGTATAGACATCATACATGCGGATATCTTCCAGTCCCAAAATCCGTGATTTGAGTTTCACATAACGGTGGAGCAGGGGCAGGTGACGATTGACCGCTGTTACCAAGGTATCGTAAACCGACTCTGGAACAAAGTTAGCTGCTAGGGCTGCCTGACGCGCAGATTGGTACTTGCGCATCTGAGCCTGGTAGTTATGCACCTTAACCGTTGTCTGAAGCGTTTTCGCGTAGGTATGCTGATACTGTTGGTAAACACTGTAGAGGGCTTCAAAAGCATCCTTACGCACACGGCGGTCGTCAGACTCCATAAAGTGAATATAGTTGCCGTGAGTTAACTGCACAGCCTGTCCGTCGGCATCCTCAATCATCGGCAGAACAATGTCCGCATTGTCCAGAATTTCAAACATTTCAGAGGCAGAACCAAAAATTTCCGCAGCTCCAGCCAACAAGGCTTCTTCTTTGGGACTCAAGACATGCTCTTTTTGGACCAGCAAGCGCTCAAAGTAATGACGGTAAAGTTCCAAAGCTGGCTGCTCTTCCATAAAGGCTGCCAACTGCTCTTCCGTCACCTCCATAAACTCAGGTTCATAGAAGGCAAAGGTCTGGCCAAAACGCGCCGCAAGACCATTGATTTGCGAATAGAGTTCCTGATAGGCTGCCACACGCGTGTCCTCATCCTGCTTCATGGACGCATACACGAATAATTTTTCCAGTCTCCGCATCAGCCCCAGTTGTAGTTCAGTAATGTCCAATAGACGTTGGGCTGACTCCAAAAGCTGGCCCTCTAAGTCAGCAGCCTTGGCCACATCCGCCTCCAAGGAAGCAAACTCCTCGCGCCAAGCCTGATCATCCGCAAAAATACTGGTCAAATCCCAGGTATATTTTTCTTGTATTTCATGACGTTCTTTGCTCATAAGATTCCTGCTATATAAAATATAACCAAACGTAGTCATTTATAAGGGGACCTCTAAAAGCCCCAGTTTTTCTTCAAATTGAATCACTCAAACCTGATAAATCAACATTTAGATTTTCAGAAATTTAGTTTTTAGAGGTCCCCATAAATTTAACCACATTTGAGAAAGAATATATAGACTTCCTTTCTTCATTTTATTTACTACCGTCACCATTAGTGTTTCCATATCCTACAAGAGGATAATGACAGTGACTAACTCTGTTAGTCTAAGGGTGTAGCCCACCCCGGCTTGCTTTACATTAAGGCCAAAAGATTGGCAACTGCGTTTTCATCCCGGTCTCCCACAAATCCACACTCATAACAAATGTAGTTACGTACAAAGATGTTAGAAACCCAAATATAGTCTTTTATCTTCTCTAGCTGCTATTCTCCCCCCATAGTCCCTATTTTATCACATTCTCTCTTGTAATAAAAAGGAGAATAAAGAACCTGTCTGTAAACAGAACTTGATTGCGCATAAAAGGCTAGAAACTGTTGCTCATAGTCCCTCTCTAAGTCTGACTGCAAGCGGAATCCCTCTACCGGTTTGACGGGCACAAGCTGCGGATACCAGTCCGCTAAACTGCGGGTCAACAAATTCTGGCCCGCTTGATAAGCCAGTAGTTGCTGCTCCACCCAATAGGAATTTCGGTACTGCAATTGCTTAGCCAGATAGCGGGGGAAGTGCCAATCTAACCGCCCCTCAAAGGATCTAAGTTGCCGTTGCTGGTAGGGCCACCGTAAGACCTCTCGTAAAGGTTTTTGAAAAAAGGGGAAAACTGCAACCAGTCCCTGGCAACGACCGTGTAAGTCCTGGTGCAGGAGATAGTGTAAGACTAACTCCTGCTTCTCCCCATCCAGGTTCCAGAAAAAATAGCCACAGCTGGGACTAAACTGTAAGCAGAGCCTTTGTAACTCTGTCAGCCGCCCCTTAAAAAAATGCTTCGAACCCAGGAGCCAGACTACTGGCAGATCCAAGTCTTGGTAAACCTGACTCCGCCGCCCATAGTCTTGAGGGCTCAGAGGACTGCATTGAATCTCCAGGGCTAAATTCTGCGACAACAATAGGTCTGAAACCACAGCCCCTTCGGCCTGACCCACCTCAAGGGCAGTCGCTTCATGGATTTGACCCCAATCAAACAGAGCGGCCTTGAGGTTAAGGTGCTCGGCTCCCTCATTCAAGGTAGCCCATTCACAGGCCTGGCCCACTTTGTGGGCAAAATGAGGCCGGATCTGTCGCCCTGACTTCAAAACTAGCTCCTGTTTACAGCCTGGACAAAAAAAGACCCCTCCTTGTGGGAGAGGATCTGTTAGTAGATGATGCAACTGCCCCTTGGCATCGATGGCTTGAAACATCCTTTTTCTCCCTTCACTTCCTTATTCGGATTTAGGAGAACAATTTTTCACCTTTTGATTCATCAACACGCAAAAAGGGAACCATGAAGAAGACCAGCAACAGGAGACCAACCATAACCCAGGACATGAGTTCATAGCCTGAGCTATCGATCAGCCAACCAGCCCAGGTTTGAACCACAATCGACAGCAGGCTTTTGGCTGTCTGGATCAAGGCCATCCCGGTCATCACAAAACGCGGACCAACCAAGGTGTTGACCAGTTTCAAGGTCAACATAATTAGGGTCATATTGGCTGCATGTTTGGCAAGGAGGGTTCCAAAAATCTTAAAGCTCAGCGGACTGGCCAAGCCAAAGAAAACAAATTGGAGGGTCATGAAAAAGAGCGGGAACAAGATTAAGACCTTGCTGGGATAGCGATCCATAAATAGGTAAGAATAAAAAATCAAGGGGGCTTCACAAATCACCGCTAGTGAAACAATAGTTGAGGCTTGACTAACCGTCAGACCACTGGCCTCCAGCATGGCCGGAATATAGGTATGTCCGACATTGGCAACTCCGGAAAAGAGGGCAATAATAGCCAAGGCTAACAGATAAGACTTGTTCTTGAGCACATCATTCAAAAAAGACTCTTCCTGCTTTTGCTTGACTGGGATATCTTCCTTCTCAATCGGCAACCCTAGAACTCCTAAAATGGACAAGAACAAGGTTCCCAAGAAAGCTACATAAATCGCTTGCGGATGAATTAACTGGTAGAGCACCCCAGCCAGCTGGGTTCCAGTCGCATAACCAATCGTCCCCCAGACACGAATCGAACCATACTTATAGGGTGATTTGGCAGCTAAGAGATCCATGACCGGATTGATCCCATTGATCATCATAATGGCCAAGCTATAGCCCAGGACCAAGCCCCATAGTTGATTGGACAGGAGGAAGATTACACCACCAGCCAAGGCCAAGCCCAGACCAACAACGGTCACCGGCTTGATCCCCAAACGGTCATTTAAGTAGCCCATCACCGGCTGAGATAAGACAGAGGTGAAAAAGGACACCGAGACCACCAGCGACACCTGACTGGCCGAATAGCCCAAGTCCAACATATAGATAGACAAGATGGCTGAGAATAAGGCCCAGGACAGGTAGAAAAAGGTATACATGAGAAAATAACGAAAATAAAGTGAGGCAGAACGCTGCACCAGGATCTCCTTTCTAGGATAAACAAAAATGAGGGGAGGGGGAACGAAAGGACATCTCCATCCTTTAGGATCCCACTCCCATCTAGTGAAAATTTACAAGCAATATTCTATCAGGCTATTTTTTACCTTTATCAGACTTCTTCTTGGTTTTACCTGTTCCCGTTTTACTGAAGAGGAGGCGGACCAAGAGGATAATCAGGGCTAGTAACAACAAGATAGGAAACAACAATAACCATTGATAGTTGGCAAAAAGACCGGCTAACCAGCTCTTCTTGCCGACCTGACCTTTAGCCACATCCTCTGCTTTTTGAGCAGGCGCAAAGAGGGACTTATCTTCTGTTACCTTGTAAGTCACATCTAACTGTTGGTTAATTGGTTTGAGGCCATTTTCAACAACCAGTTTTCCATCTGTAACAGACAGTTTTGCATTCGTTCCTTTCTTAAGGGTTGCATAGACATCTTGGTCAACCTTATATTTTTGACCATCGACTCCGACAAGCCCTTTTTCCAAGACTTTTTTATATTCATAGTCCTTGAAGGCTTTTTCTAAGAGGACGTTTCCAAATGGGTGACGATAGTATTCACCATTTTGGTCAGTCCAGTCACCAACTCCCATAATCAATTCGACAAAGCGCTGACCATCACGCTCACCAGTCGCAATATAGTTAAAGGCACCAGCTGGACTGGAACCGGTTTTCAAACCGTCTACCCCCTTCATTCCATAAAGAGCTCCCTCAACTGAGTAGTTATAGGTTTCAAAAGTCTCTTCATAAGGTGTTCCTGCTTTCACCGTCACCACTGGATCTTTTGTATAGTTTAAAATATCGGGATACTTGTTGACAAAGTTTACGCCCAGAATGGCCATATCACGCGCTGTTGTCTGGTTCTCCTTGGTGATGTCATAACGTTGTGGGGTATAGTAACCACTGAAAGCCTTGGCCGCTGCACCGCTGGCATTGTACCATTTGGTATTAGTCATGCCCATTTGTTGAGAGACTGCATTCATCTTATCCAAAAAGACATCAGCATCGCCATTAGATAGATAATCAGCCAGCATGACAGTTGTTACATTGGATGACGGAATCGCCGTCATGGTAATCAATTCATCAATGGTGTAGTCGACACCGGCAACAATTTTGTTATTGGAAATAGCATAGATTCCTGAAATGGTCTGCTCACGGGGAGTTGCCGTAATCACATCATCCTTGGAAATTTCTCCCTTCTCCAGGGCTTCAAAGACCAAGTAGAGGGTCATCAATTTACTCATACTGGCTGGATCACGTGGCAAATCGGCATTATCTTCCCAAACCACATCACCGGTCTTAGCATCTACAATAATGGAAGACTTGGGACGATTTATCTCCAATACCTCTGGATACATTTCCCGAGTGAGGTCCATCAACTCATCTGCTGATGCTACTACCGGTGCCATTGTCAAGGCAGCAGCCAGTAACAGAACTCCTAGCTTTTTCATCATCTATCTCCTTCTTTTCAATCGTTTCTATTTTATCATACTTTCTACCAGCTTCCTAGGTCGAGATTTTTGAAAAAAACTCACCTCTATCTTTATACTCATTGAATTTCAAAATTCAATCCTGTCAAATCTCCTTGATAAACCGTAGTTCTACCCTCGTCATCTTTTTATCTTCTGCGAGTATCCTGATTTTGATTGGAGTTTGAGTCTGGGACAAAAGTCTCTGTCCCACTCCCCCTTACTTTTATTTAGAATAAATCCAAAAAGAAATCAAAAAAGATTCCATCTTTTATCAAGTATGATACACTAAAATAAATAAATCTAAAAGGATAACAACATGCCTCAGAAACGTGCCCGTTCTCAAGAAGCGATTGAACAGCGCTACCAAGATATCCTCAATGCCGCACGCAAATTATTTCTAGTACAATCCTATGACCAGATTTCCTTGGTCAGCCTCGCCAAGCAACTAGACATCTCCAGACCTTCCTTCTATACCTACTTTCCATCTAAGGATGCTCTTCTTCTCCATTTACTGAAGGAGGAAGGCTTAGGGTTCGCAATCGATATCCAGAATCATTTTAGAGACCCTTTATCATTGGAAGATTTTTGCATGGACCTCATCCAACTGGTTCTAAACAGACCCCTCTTTATGAAACTCCTGTCCGTCCCTTTCACCAATCTTCATTGCAGCCAGACAGCTGAGGATCTACTGCAATTTCGAGCAGAGGTCAGACCTTTTTTCAAAACCCTGTTCCAAATCTTCAAACAACAATTTCCAGAAACCCCCGACTCCGAAATTTGGAGCGCCATTCGCAAGTATTACCTACTGATTTCAACCATCGCCAACTACGACTTCTTCGCCCAAATCCAGGTTGAGGAAAAACTAGACTTCTTTGGTAGCGACTCCCCTTCCAGCCCTGCCCAATTTTATTCGGATATGCTCTACAAACTCTATCAGAATTATAGGTGAGGGATGGAGGCTGGAATGGCTAAAGCAAAACCACACTGTAGGACCCAGGCTTGAAAATAATCAAGACGGGACTCTTACAGTGTGGTTTTTGAATAGACTTCCTGCGAAACGTTAACTATCCTTCAAAATTGATAATACCAGCAATCAAATTCATTCGTAAACCAAAGCGT
>NZ_JAOBSU010000048.1:0-12445 GCF_025447695.1 Streptococcus danieliae
GGCACTATTGCTAGTGTCCCACACATTGGTATTCGTCTTGTTCAGTTTTCAAAGGTCATGCCTCTCACGAGACAACTATCTAAGTATATCACCAGGGTTAAAAAGTGTCAACACTTTTTTTAAAAAAATTAAAACTTTTTTTAAAAACATTTGTTTTGATAACCGACTGGTTTTTCAGACGAGAACTATTTTACCATATTTAGAAGGAGAGGTATACCCATTTTTTAGATTTTTTTCATTAGGACTTTCTAGGATCAAATTCTTTAAAATAATGAGCCATAGCCTTTAGCATCTTCTTTCTCCCCTTAAAAGATTGATTGCTGACAATACGCTGATAATTATCCAACTCCTTCTGGCTCAGCGTATTTTTATATTCCTGGATTTGATTCTTAAAAAGAACCAATTCATCCATATAGAGGCCAGGATCGGCTAATAAATGCCCAACCTCAGAAACTTCAACATAAGCTTTGGTGTCTAAGGTTCGTTTTTTAGCCTCCTGCATCCGGACCTTGTCAATGATATGGTTCCGGAATTTGGTTTTAAAATAAACATGTAGCTTATCGTCATCCTCTAACACAATCGGATTTTCTTCTATTAAATGATACAGAACAATCATTCCTTCTTGCTCCCAGTCACAAGTATCCCATAGGTGGAGGTAAAACTCTCGATGGCATTTCAAGACAGTTCCGCGAACTTTTTGATACGTTTTTTCAAAATCCATGATTCTTCCTTTCCTTATTATCCTAACAGACAAAATCTGGCCAAGGATCGCTCTCTCCTAAGATGTCGCTTTACTTGTCTATTCGGAAATAAAAATAAAAAAGAAGATCATTTAAGACAATATAATGACATTTCAGGCAAAAGAGCTTCAGTAGATTCTGAATATAAAAAAAGAATCCCTGAAGGGATTCTTAAGAACTCCGCCAGTAGGACTCGAACCTACGACATCATGATTAACAGTCATGCGCTACTACCAACTGAGCTATGGCGGAAAATATAGTCCGTACGGGATTCGAACCCGTGTTACCGCCGTGAAAAGGCGGTGTCTTAACCCCTTGACCAACGGACCATTTTTCAACACTATTTATTCTAACAGATCATCGGAAAAATAGCAAGCCCCTTTTTCATTTTTTTTGCAAAAAAACTCTATGGATCAAAAATCCATAGAGTCAATGGCTATTCTGAATCAGACTCTGCTGCTTTCTCTGGGTTTGCTTCCATTTTTGAAACAATTTCATCAAAAGAAAGGGGGTGAACATCTGTCTCCTCTTCCTCTTTATTAACTGGCATTTTACCAGTTTCATAAAGGGATTTAATCTCTTGACTATCTAGGGTTTCATGTTCTAAGAGAGCTTGAGCAATGAGAGCGTGTTTTTCGCGGTTATCTTCAATAACTTTACGAGCTGCTTCATGGGCTTCTACTAAGAGTTTCCGGACTTCCTGATCAATTTCCCGAGCTGTTTGTTCAGAAACTGATTTTTCTGGACTCACTTGGCCACTAAACAAAGCATGGTTTCCTTCATATTGAACAGGACCAAGCACGTCGCTCATTCCATATTCCGTAACCATACTTCTAGCTAGCTGAGTGGCTTGTTCAAAGTCATTGGAAGCACCAGTAGTCTGAACACCAAAAATGATTTCTTCGGCAACACGACCACCCATCAAGCCTGCCAATTGTTCCTTCATATCATCCTTGGAAAGAAGGGATTGGTCTTCTTTTGGAAGGGCAATCATGTAACCACCTGCACGGCCACGGGGAACAATGGTAACCTTGTGGACCACACGCGCGTTTGACAAGACCAAACCGACGATGGTATGACCAGCCTCGTGGTAGGCCACAATTTCCCGGTCTCGTTTGGATACTTCCTTGTCTTTCTTGGATGGACCAGCAATCACACGGTCTTCCGCCTCATCGATATCTGAAGCATCAATTTCTGTTTTGTTGCGACGCGCAGCTACCAAGGCTGCTTCGTTCAAGACGTTCTCCAAATCAGCTCCCACAAAACCTGGGGTTTGTTGGGCCACCAATTTCAAGTCAACATCTTTGGCCAAAGGTTTGTTCTTGGCATGGACGCGAAGAATCGCTTCCCGGCCTTTCACATCTGGGCGGCCAACCAAAATCTTCCGGTCAAAACGACCTGGACGAAGCAGGGCTGGATCCAAGACATCACTTCGGTTGGTTGCAGCAATAACAATAATGCCTTCGTTGCCTGCAAAACCATCCATTTCGATCAATAATTGGTTAAGGGTTTGTTCGCGTTCATCATTTCCGCCACCCATACCAACACCACGACGGCGACCAACAGCATCAATCTCATCAATAAAGATGATTGCTGGAGCAGCTTTTTTAGCATCTTCAAAGAGGGAGCGAACCCGACTGGCTCCGACACCGACAAACATTTCCACAAAGTCCGAACCAGAAATACTGAAGAATGGCACACCAGCCTCCCCAGCAACAGCCTTGGCCAAGAGGGTTTTACCAGTCCCTGGAGGACCCTCTAGCAAGACTCCAGCCGGAATCCGCGCACCAAGATTAGTAAAGCGTTTAGGGTCCTTGAGGAATTCAACGACTTCAACCAACTCTTGTTTTTCTTCTTCAGCACCGGCTACGTCTGCAAACCGAACTTTGATTTCTTCTTTTGTAGCAGCCTTGGCCCGGTTCCGACCAAAGTTCATAGCACCGCGTGCCCCGCCTCCGTTCTGGTTCATCATGGTCATGAAGAAGAACAGAACAATGACAAAGGGAACAATGCTGATCATAAACTGAATCCAAGCACCACTGGAGCTTTCCCGCTTAATGCTAAGATCAGCTCCCTTTTCTTGGGCTAGATCCTGAATTTTAGAAATATTGGCTTCTGATGGTAGGATGATGCTGGTAAATTGCTCAGCTTTCACCGAATTGGCGTCAAAAAATTGGACTCCTAGATCCGTTTTTACCTCTTGTGCTTCTTTATAAGTCCCTTGGATCTCAATCACACTACCATTGGGTTGGTAGCTAAGCTTCTTGACATTGCCACTTTCTAATTGCTTGGTTAACTCTGAAAAGGAGAGTTGTTGTGTCTGACTACCAGAATTAGAGCCAAATAGCATTTGGAAACCAGTAATCACGGCAACAATCACAAAGAGATAGGCCAAGGGATTACGACCGACGAATCGGTTGTTTTGTTTCTTCATGTAGTTCCGTTTCCTTTTATATTTTATTGATAAACTTCCTCTTTTAAAATTCCAATGTAAGGAAGGTTACGGTAATTCTCTTGATAATCTAGCCCAAAACCAACGACAAATTCATTGGGAATGGTGAAGCAAGAATAGTCTGCATCAATTTCAACCTGACGTCCTTCTGGCTTGTCCAGAAGGGTTACGATCTTAAGAGAGGCTGGCTTGCGCTCTAAAAACATCCGTTTCAAAACATCCAAGGTCAAACCGGAGTCAATAATATCCTCAATGATAACAACGTGTCGATTTTCAATATCAGCTGTTAGATCTTTAACCACAGTCAACTCGCCTGTACTCGCCATTCCACCTTGGTAACTTGAAACAGCCATATAATCTGTCTCCAAATGAGCATCGACATGGTTAATCAACTCCGCCATAAAGGGAATGGAGCCTTTTAGAATTCCTACAAAAATTGGATTTTTCTCTTGGTATTCTTGGGTCAAAGTCTGACCTAACTTTTCTGCAGCGGCAACAATCTCTTCATGAGAGATAAGTACGTTCTTGATATCCTGATCTAACATATATATTTCCTACTCTATTTTCATTTTTTGGACATAAATTCTAGCCTTCATTATACCATGTTCATTCTCGATACTCAAACATGGACCATGACTATTGACAATTCCCTGAATCTTTTCATTCTGCTCGACAATGACGGCCTGCTCCCGCTCCTGAACCGGAATTTTCTCATTAATAAACCAACGCCGCAATTTTCGCCGATAACCGTTCCATTCAAAGGCATCCCCTTCTTGACGTCGACGCAAGAGAACTGGCTTTGACTCCACGAGAATCTCCGCCAGAATAGGACCTTGGGGTTTTCTTTCGAAGAAAAAGCGAAAGGCACCAAAATCAGTCACCTGGCCGACTTCTAGCAAAAAGGGAGGGAGCTCTTCTTGGCTGGAAGGAGGACTTGTAATTTCAAAGCTATTGTAGCGTTTGTCTAACCAGTAGCCCTGCCCTAGATAAGTCCGGTGACTTCCATCTTTCCGCAATAGACGAGCCAGGGAGTCAAGGCTGTTCGGTCCCCTGTGGAGCTGGGGATAGTTCTTTAAATACTGGTCTAAGAGGTAGATTTGTAAGACTTCTGGCTCCTCTTGCCATTTTTCCAAATGGGAGGGATCCAAAGGCGGAATCCGACTGGCCAAGAGACCATAGAGGTCTTCCACCTGCTGGGATAAACGCAAAAGGCCACGATCAAGCCCCGGATTCTCCGCCCGCAAAAGGGGCAGCAGCTGATGGCGAACTCGATTACGAAAATAGGTGGGGGAGCTATTGGAGCTATCTTCAAAATAAAACTCCTGGGGCAGGTCCTGCTTGGCAAAGGGAAGCAGAGGACGAATCAGCTGACCAGGGCCAAACGACTGACACTGCTTCATCCCTCCCAGGCTCTCCAAATGCTTGCCTTGAATAATCCGCATCAGGATGGTCTCAACCTGATCATCCTGATGGTGGGCTGTGATCAGGGCTGTGTAGGCCTCTTCAACCATCAGGCGCTTAAAAAAGGTGTAACGAAAATCACGCGCCGCTAGCTCTGTAAATTTTCCTGTAAAAGAGCATGAATAGAAGGGAATTTCCAAGTCTTGCGCCAGGCGCTCTAGGGACTTCTCCTCCCAAGCAGCTTCCGGACGTTGACCATAATTTACATGGGCCAGCCCCATCTGAATCCCCAATTCCTCTTGGTGCCGATAGAGAAAACTCACTAAATACAGGGAGTCTTTACCTCCTGATAAGGCCACCAAAACCCGGCTATGCGCTTGAAAAAATTGCTGGTCTAGCACATGTTGGCGTAAATGTTCCTCAAATGTCATTTGAGTACCTCGTAGATATCCTTGGAAATGCGAGCAATCAGGTCCATTTCTTTATTCTCCGTGAAAACAACAAGAACATAGGGAGACTTGGCAAAAACAATAGCTGCATCGTGGTGAAAGTCATCCGCATCACCAATTTTATGAGCAACTGGAACCGGCAGATCTTTGGGAATCCGCTGGTCGTCAAAATTCGTTTGCTTGAGCATCTCCAAAAGCTCGCCTTGCTGGTCATAAATGGCTTCCATCAGGAAACCTGCCATTTGCGGGCTCACCTCCCGGTCCACAACATCCCAAGTCTGCCCCACAATCTGACGAATTTCCTGGTGGAAGTCTTGATTGGAGGAGTCCGTCCCATAATAGCCCAAGATGTTATGAGCTACATTATCGGACTCTTTGGCTGCTTTTTCCTCTAGTTCCTTAAGACTGTAGTTTTTTCCATCCGGTTCTTTGGGAAGACTGCCTGTTCCAGCTGGATCATAAGCGCCATCATAGTCTTCCGTTTCTTTCTTATAAAGAAAGGTGTCTGTCCACTTTAAAGTGCCGTCCAAGACCTGCTTTTGCACATAGTAAAGGTAGGGAAGTTTGGTAATACTAGCCGAATACATGATTTGATCTAGCTTCACCCCTGCCACCTGCTGGGTTTCCAGTTGTTTCACATAGATGCCCAGTCCCTCTTCTTGGTACTTCTGCTCCAAAAGCTCCTGTACCCGCTGGATGCGGTTATCCTCTTGGGATAAAGAAGACCAGGCGACATACTCCCCTTTATCCGTGACCGCAAAAGAACCACGGGGATAGGTCAATTTTTGAACAATCCGTACCTGCTGATAAGGCTTGTAAGGAACAGAGGCAGGTTTTGTCTGAGCTGTTGGAAACTCTTTATAAAACTGGGCTCCGGGTTGGATAAAAAAGGACTGGTCCAAGGTCTCTGCCGTCAGAACTTGATTGTCATAGACCAGACTCCGACTAGCCAAGATATGACTCCCGTCCTTTAGTGTAAACAGGGGAGTCCCATCTTCACGATAAATCAAGCTTTGGATCTCCAAAGCTTGATTGGGGAGGATTGTGTTTTTGATATCTTGCAACTCTTGATCCTTAAAACTAACCAAGGCTTGAGCAGCTAAGGGCTGCTGGGGTAAGTCTTGGTAAAACAAACCGAAAGGCAGCTGGGTCAACAAGGCCTTTTCTCTAAGCCCCAGGGTTAAATTCTCGGCTGGGTCTAGTTTCACAAAGGGCCAGCTGACAAACCAGCACAGGACTGGCAAGAGTAGCCATTGCTGCTTACTGGTCTTCGACATGGTCATTTAAATAGAAGGTTTTGTTCTTTTCCGCTAGTTCAGCTAGTTTTTCCTCTGAAAACTGGAGAAAAAGCGCAACCTTTTTCATGAGTTCTGATTTTTCCATTTATTTAGGTAGGAGGTCCGGTATGGTATAGATGGTTTCCCCGTCTTTTGAATAGTAATAACGGGCCCGCATATACTTGCTGGCATAGTCATCATCTTCTAGCTTCTTGGCTAGATTCGAGAGCCTCTCCTCTTCCCTTTCTAATTGTTGGTATTGTTGGTCCATTTCACGGTAGTGCTTCCGTCTTTGTTCCAAAACCTCGCGATTTCGAACCAGGTTAAAAATAGGAAGGATAAACAGGAGCACCACCAAAATAAGGACCCAACCTATAAACCGATTCCGCTGCCGGCGGTGGTCATGTTGTTCACGCCTTTGGGAGCTTTCTTCGTGAATATAGGCATTCTTCATTTGCAGGACATTTTTAGGCATCTTCTTCGATCCTTACTTCCTCCAACAATTCATACATTTTGGAGGCATCTTCTTTTTTGGTGCTGTCCAACATTTCTACAACACGAACGCGCACCAACTTGTTACCAAAACGGATTTCAACAATATCGTCGATTTTTAAATCAGTTGAGGATTTTGCCAGGATACCATTGACTTTAATTCTCCCCTTGTCAGCAACTTCCTTAGCCACTGGACGTCGTTTGATCAGGCGAGATACTTTCAAATACTTATCTAATCGCATGGTTCATTCTCCTTTTTTTCTATTGTAACACGTTTTGTTCAGGCTTTTGATCGTGATCCTCTAGTTTCTGATCCAATACCTGCGCTAAAAAGCGGGTTACCTGGATCAAAGCCTCGAGGATCTCGTAATCTTTTTCCTGTTTGGCCTTAAAAATGATTTCCATTTTTCCTTGGACATCGCTTAATTGTGCTTTCAAAGTCGTTTGTGAAAGGGCTTGGAAATAATCTTGGGCCAAGAAATAGCGGCTGGCTTTGGCAGCAAGGCGAAGGTGAATAGCTCCGTTTCGCAATAAAATATTTTCGACAAAAACCTTATCTGCATAGGCTTTTAAAAGGGCAATTTCAAGCAGATAGGCCACCGCATCTGGATACTCTCCAAAACGGTCAATCAACTCTTCCTGCAACTCTTGGTAAACTTCTGGTCCATCGATTTGACGAATCCGTTTATAGATCTCAATCTTCTGCCGTTCATCTTGAATATAGTCAGATGGCAAATAAGCATCGATGCCCAAAGAAATCTCTGCGTGGGTTCCCTGTTTTACCTGAACCCGATTCTGCTTCTTAGCGATAGCTTCTTCTAATAATTGTGAATAGAGTTCAAATCCAACGGAGTCAATGAAACCACTTTGGGAGCTTCCCAATAGATTTCCTGCTCCACGAATGGAAAGGTCCCGCATCGCAATTTTAAAACCACTGCCCAGCTCTGTGAAACCTTTAATCGCATCCAAGCGTTTCTCTGACACTTCTGTCAAGCTCTTGTCAGGCTTGTAAAAGAGATAGGAATAGGCAAGCCGATTGCTACGGCCGACACGGCCCCGCAATTGGTAAAGGGTTGACAAGCCCATGTAATCGGCATTTTCAATAAAAAGCGTATTGGCGTTTGGAATATCAACCCCTGTTTCAATAATGGTTGTGGTGACCAAGACATCATAAACACCATTGATAAAATCCAAGAGGGTATTTTCCAAACGCACTTCCGACATTTGACCGTGGACAAAACCAATCGAAGCTTCTGGAATCAGTTCCTGCAATTCGGCAACCTTCAGTTCAATGGTTTCGACACGGTTGTAAAGATAGTAGGCCTGGCCGCCTCTTTCAATCTCCCTTAAAACAGCATCACGGATAACTTGGGGATTGGTTTCCATTACAAAGGTTTGGACTGGGTAGCGATTGGTTGGAGGGGTTTCAATAACCGATAAATCTCGGATTCCTAGCATGGACATATGCAGGGTTCGGGGAATCGGAGTAGCAGTTAGGGTTAAAACATCTACCTTATTTTTCAAGGCTTTCAATTTTTCTTTATGTTTCACCCCAAAACGCTGTTCTTCATCGATGATGATCAAACCTAGGTCGGCAAATACCACATCGTTTGAGAGGAGGCGATGGGTTCCGATGATGATATCGACTTGTCCCTTGGCCAATCTTTCCAGGGTCTCCGCCTGTTCTTTTTTACTTCGAAAGCGGCTCAGACCGTCCACCTCAACCGCAAATTCTGCAAAACGTTCTTGGAAGTTTACCAAGTGTTGTTGAGCGAGAACGGTCGTCGGCACTAGGATGGCCACTTGTTTTTGATCCTGCACCGCTTTAAAGGCTGCCCGCATGGCGACCTCGGTTTTTCCAAACCCAACATCCCCTACCAAGAGACGATCCATGGGTTTGTCTTTTTCCATGTCCTCTTTGATTTCCTGAATACTCTTGAGCTGGTCCTCTGTTTCCACATAGGGAAAATCATTATCAAATTCTTCCTGATCCGGAGTGTCTGGCGAAAAGGCAAATCCCTTCAGCTGGGCACGCTCCGCATAAAGCTTCAGCAAGTCATCGGCAATATCTTCGACCTGCTTTTCAATCTTCCGCTTGGTTTTCTGGAAACGACCGTCATTTAGTTTGTTCAGTTTCGGAGTTTTTCCGTCACTGGCCACATATTTAGACAGCAAGTCCAATTGATCAACTGGTAGGGAGATACGATCGCCGTTTTCATAACGGACCGTGAGGTAGTCCCGATGATTTCCAGAAACTTCCAAGGTCTCAATCCCTAGGTATTGGCCAATCCCATGGATGGAGTGAACAACATAGTCGCCTTTTTCCAACTCCTGATAACTTTTCAAACGCTCGGCGTTTGAAATCGTCTGTCGCCGAACCCGGCGTTTATTCTTTTTATGGAACAGTTCCTTCTCTGTAATGACCAGTAATTTCTGATCTTGGAGTTGAAAACCTTGACTCAAACCAAGTTGACACAGTTGTATCCCATTAACCTTGATTTCATCGCTTTTCACAAAATCCACTGTCAATTCATACTCCTGTAAAGAAGATTGTAAAGACTGTAATCTTTCTTTAGAAGCGATGTCAAGCAGAATTGTATAGCCCGACTTCTGAAAACGAACCAACTCCTCTTTAATGATTGGGATTTGGTTAAAGTAGTCCTGGAGTGGAAATTCCTGAAACTGGTATAAGCCGCTTAATTTTAAGTTTCCAAACCCTCTTTGAATATAGGAAAAGAAACTAGCTGGCTTGTGGAGACGCCACTTAGAGTAGGTATCCAGGTAGTAGCGTTGAGTTGACACTGCTTTGTCAATCTGTAATTGATCTGTCAAGAACTGTGCAACTTCTAGTTCTTGTTGTGCTTTTCTATCTGTCAAGCGTTGAAATTCATCAAAAATGACCAAATTTTCCTTTGACAGGTAATCCAAGAGGCTCCATTCTCCCTCATAGAAGTATTGTAAGAATCCTGGATAGGCATCATGGTAAGAATAGTTACGAACTGCAGCAAGAATTTCCTGAAGATAAGAGAGAAGACTTGGATTGGATTGAGACTCCATCAGTTCAATCAAGGCTGCTTCAGCACGGTCATAGTCTGCTTGACTAAGAATCTGATCAACAACTGGCTGGAGAGTCAAAGAATCAACCTGTTGTTGCGAACGTTGATGGTCGGGACTAAAGATTCTGAGACTGTCTAATTCGTCGCCAAAGAACTCTAAACGATAGGGAAAGTCTTGGCCTAAGGGATAGATATCCAAAATATCTCCGCGGTGGCTATATTCTCCTGCTTGAGAAACCTGGCCCACCTTCCGATAGCCCATATCCGTTACTACTTGCAACAAATCGTCAAAGGCATAGGTTTGCCCTAATTCTAGGGTCATTTTGTAAGCCGCATAATCCTTAGGATTTGGTAAACGGAGGCCCAGAGCAGCTAGATTGGCAATCAGAATACCCGATTGATTTTCTTGCAGAAATTGGAGACTTTGAGCTCGTGCATATTCTCTCTCCTTGGAAGCAAAGGCTAACTCTACCGCCGCCACATCTTCAGCAATAAAAGGATAGACCTGCTCCTCTCCCACTAAGGCTACCAAATCGCTTTCCAAGCGTTCAGCCTCCACCACACTGGCAACAACCACCACAATTTTTGCTTGTTTGGTACGTAAGAGACTGGCAATTGCGAGAGCTTTGCTACTGGCAGAAAGGCCTAAAATCAGTTGCCGCGAGTCCCTGGTAAAGCCTTCTTGCCAAGCTTGCATTTGCTGATTTTGTTCAAAGAGTGAAATGAGATCGATTTTAGCCATTGTAACGCCTCATTGTAGCTTCTAGGTCACTTATCTCCAGATAATGGTAAAGTCCGTCTGTGACGCGTTCTAGGGCTTCTGACATCGCGATTTGTTCCTCAGCCGTAAAATTCCCTAGTACATAGTTAGGAACAGACTGCTTGGGCGCTGGACGGCCAATCCCAACCTTGAAACGGAGAAAATCCGAATGCCCTAACAGATGGATAATGTGTTTGATCCCATTATGACCACCTGCTGAGCCTTTGGCCCGCAGACGAACTTTCCCGACAGCCATATCCAGGTCATCATAAATCAGGATTAGATCCTCAGCCGTTAACCCGTAATAGGCCAGGAGGGCTTCGACAGCCAGACCACTTTTATTCATAAAGGTCGTTGGTTTTACAAGATAGATTTTTTCTCCTCGATGGAAAAAGGAAGCTACTTCTGCTTGAAAAATACGATCTTCCTTGAACGTAATATTTTCTTTTTGGGCAACATGATCCACAAGCTGGAAGCCCACATTATGGCGTGTTTGTTGATATTTAGAGCCTGGATTGCCCAAGCCGACTACAAGTTTGGTCATTATTCCTCCAATACGAAAAGAGGCTGGGAAGGTGCCAACCTCGCTTGATTATGTTAGACGTTAAAACGAAATTCCATGATGTCGCCATCTTGAACGACGTATTCTTTTCCTTCTTCACGCAGGCGTCCAGCTTCTTTAACAGCCTTTTCACTACCATAGGTCATCAAATCATCATAGGACATGGTTACAGCGCGGATAAAGCCTTTTTCGAAGTCTGAATGGATAATCCCAGCTGCTTGTGGTGCTTTCATTCCCCGTTTAAAGGTCCAAGCGCGAACCTCTTTCTCACCAGCGGTGAAGTAGGTTCCCAAACCTAGAAGGTGGTAGGCAGCGCGAGTCAACTTGTCCACACCGGATTCTGCTAGTCCCATTGCTTCGAGAAACTCAGCCTTGTCTTCATCTTCTAATTCGGAAATTTCTTCTTCCGCACGTGCTGAAATCACAACTACCTGAGCATTTTCTGTTTCCGCAAAGGCGCGAATTTGTTGGACATACTCGATAGCATCAGGATCAGCTACTTCATCTTCTCCCACATTGGCCACGTAAAGAACCGGTTTTGTAGTTAAGAGGAATAAACCTTTGACCATTGCTGCTTCTTCTGGACTAAACTCAATTGTTCGAGCAGACTTCCCATCTTCGAGTACCGGTTTAATTTTTTCTAAAACGGCAAATTCAGCGACAGAGTCCTTATCCTTTTGAGTACGGGCCATCTTCTCAACACGCGCATAGCGTTTGTTAATACTTTCGAGGTCGGCCAAAATCAATTCTAGATTAATAGTCTCAATATCTGCCATTGGATCCACAAAATCAGATTCACGTCCTTGTTCCCGCATGACATTTTCATCGTCAAAAGCCCGAACCACATGGACAATTGCATCAACTTCACGAATGTTAGCCAAGAACTTATTTCCTAGCCCTTCTCCCTTAGAAGCTCCTTTAACAATTCCAGCAATATCCGTAAATTCAAAAGTAGTTGGAACTGTTTTCTGTGGTTTAATAAATTCCGTTAGTTTGATCAAACGTTCATCGGGTACTTCCACCCGACCAACATTGGGATCAATAGTCGCAAAGGGATAGTTTGCTGCCTCTGCTCCTGCTTTGGTAATTGCATTAAATAAAGTGGATTTTCCAACATTTGGTAATCCAACAATTCCTGCTGTTAAAGCCATGTTTACTCTCCTATTTTCAATTCAATCCATTATATCATATCCGCCTAAAAAAGGGCGTGCAACTCCAATTTCTCTTTCTAAACAGAAATTGGCCAGTCACACCCC
>NZ_JAOBSU010000049.1:0-12442 GCF_025447695.1 Streptococcus danieliae
AATTCTATCGCATCTAACTCTGCCATGGCATCAACTCGGTTGATAGCCAACTTTTCTACTGCTCTATTTGGTGCTCCTCCTGGATTTCGCAAGTCAAAAGTAAAAACTTGAGTGACCTTCTGCGTACCAGGTTCACCAGCTATCCGCTTCCAACGCGAATACTCTTTGAGCTTTCGCTTTGCATTAGCGATGGTTTTCGCTTCATCAATTTCTGGAAAAAAAGCCATCAGCCACTCCTTTTGATATAATTATAGTTGCGATACTATAGCTGGTCACTTCAAGAGTGGCTGGCTTTTTTTATTTTTCAATCAATCTACGTCTGACTAAAGCACCTGCAATCTCACTGGCATAAAGTTCACAAGTTCTCTCGTTCAAATTACTGTGCTTCAAATAAATTTTCTTCAATAAGTCCATGGCTTGCATGTAGCGAGGTAATTTTTTGAGTTTCACGATTACGTATTGATAGCTAGTTTTAGGGCTACCCATCTCAATCGTAATATCTTCTTTCCCAAGCCAGACTGTCTCGGTCCACAGATTCAAAATCCGTTTATGATCTTTATCCGGAGGAAACTTACTTTTCTCAACGTTTGCCACCTTTCGCCTCCCTATTCGAACACAGCTTGCATTTTCTAAACGCCTTAAACCAATTGAAATCACTATCAGTTTCATAGATTAGCTTATTGCAGCGGCTGCAGTTGTAACCGCGGAATTCATCGTCTACGTTCACTTGCCTTCCTCCACCTCTCATCAAATTCTTTCTTCCTCTCATCGAACTCTTTCCTAGATTTCTCACGACTCTTGTTGAACTCCTTGAGAGAATAAATTACAAAAGCGGAGGACAGAATCATTCCTAAGCCAACTAGGCCTGCAATCACTAAAAATACTGTAGATAAGTCCATCACTCCACCTCTTCACCGCTTTCAGTAAGAATATTTCTAAGTACCATATGTGCATCCAAGAGAGTATCAAATGTACCATCCGGATTTCCAACCATGTATTCAAAATCATCTTCACAAGCATTAACAATCTTATCTATTCTGTTATAGACTTTCTTAATTTCTTCAGTTTTCATCACTCCACCTCCACACTTTCTGAATGTCCATATAATAAATAGACCGCTACTTCCATCTGTGCTAAAGAATGAAGACAATTAACCCATTCTTTAAAACCTTCTGTCATGGGTAGCCATGGTTTACTAGCCCCAAAATCGTAACCTTCCGTCTTTTCCTCTGAAAATATACAATCAAGAATTCCTAGAAAAGTCAGCCCATCATCTGTCAAGTCTGCAAAATAATCAACTCGTTCTTTAACTTCAATAGGAAAATCATGAATTGGTGGGACTGCCTCATGTCCATTAGTAGTCCAACCGTAAATACCATTAAACTTTGGTTCAAAAATTTTTGTAAGTTCCTCCATCACTCTACCTCCTCTAGCAATTCTGGATTTTCGTAGATATTTCCAACAACTTCTCCAACTAACCAAAGATTATAGGGTAAATAATCGAAAGCTGTTTCCAGTACAAATGCGAGAGATTCTTTCTGCCAAACAACAATCCCATACTTCTCACCTTCTGGGTTTTCTGGATAATAGAGAACATCTCCTTCAAATACTTCGACTCCTTGTGAGTCAATCAGCCCCGTTGATTGCATGAGGATGATGTCTTTGTAAGTACGCCCGTCTTCAAAGTCTTGCCAGTCAAGATAAACTTTTCCGTCATGAATTAAGGGTTCATTATACATTTTCGCATTAAACCAAGCTCTGAATTTCGGAATCATTCTTCTAACCCTCCATTGATAATCGCTGCAACTTCGTCGATTGATGCAGACACTTCTATTGCAAATCGCTGATTCGTGATTGAAAGCGTGTGCTTCTCAATAAAGACAATACTACCATCATCAAATGGTTCAACTCCGATTACTTTTGTTGGGTTTACCCAGCTATTCCCAATCTTTACTAATCTCATACTATCCCCCAACTCCATTCTTCACTTCCACACGCTCCTTGATTTCCTCCGGCATGTCAGTACCTAGGATAGCTTCCTTGTAAGTCTTCTCGCTTACCAAGAAATTCCCATAGCCAGATACCGTCAGCGTGTACTTGCCGTCTTTTTCTTGCTTATCGACCACTTTTCCGACAGTCAGACCTGTGTATGCCTGTCTAAGCTGTGTCTGGCTCATCTCTAAGCGTTCTACCTTCTGCTCCAGCTCGTGCAGCTGGATTCCAAAATGGATTTGAATGGCAAATATAAATACCGTCAAAAGCCACACGCCGAAAAGAGCCGATTCTAAAATTCCTTTTTCTCGATTAGTCACTTAATCGTCCTCCTCATCTTCTTCAAATAGTCTTGCAGTGCATTCAGCACAAGCACCTTTAAACCCTCCTTTTTACAAAAATGACATGGTCCAATCATAAATATTTCGCCCTTTCCAGCACATACTGCGGAACTGTATCCCCAACTCGGTAACAGTGAAAATCGTAAGGGGTTACAGAAATCCACTTGCCATCTACTAAAAACATATGCTGCCCAAAGAAATTGACTCGCTTATCATCAATCTTCATGATCCAGCTCCTCGTACTCTAGAGTGCCGACAAATAAGTATTTAGAACCTAAAACAACTGGAACAAAAGTGTATTTCAAAACCTCAATCGCATTTTCCTTGATGAAATCATTGACAGTATCCTCAAGTCTATTCAGTAAATAGTCCTCAAAATGCTTAACTCTGTAATTGCTCATTTTCTAACTCCTTTTCTCAACCTATTCATCTTCCCACCGCCTGAATCTCAGAAATCCAATTCTTGCAATAATCAGATTTCCCCTTAGCGTACTCTTCCGCATTTTTAAGCGAGCTGAAAACTTTCATACCAAGGACGTGATCCTTATATCGTGTAGTTACTCTATACCTCATCTTCAATCTCCATTTCTAATCTGTATTTCCCCTTAATGCCACTAAGACCACCGTATCGGAAAGTCATGTATTGAATCACTTCATGATTATCGTCCGTCCAAACGCCTGCGTCTGTCAGCCCGTCGACCAGCGCTTTTATAGTCGGATAAAAATTCGGCGGATCCATCCGTCTCTTTGTTGGTGAGAATACCGTCACAACCAAGCCACATGGGCGTTGTTTGGTATAAGTGGTAGTTTTACCCTTCCGACCTTCTATTGCCCCTAGATGGCGAAGTCTGGCCGTGATTTTAGCTTTCTGTGTCCAATGCGGACGGTCGTTGGAATTCAGCATTTCTTTTTGTTTTTTTGTATTTGAGAGTATGAACTCAAATTTCATAGAACTTTTCCATACACGTCAAATCCATCAAGTTTCTTATTTCGTTTCAACGACGAACTAATGTAACCTGGACTTCTTCCCAAAAACTTACTCGCTTGTGCCATACTACGGAATGTATATGCTTTTTTAGATTTCTTGTTTAATAAAATTATCGGGCAACCCGTATCTATTAAGTTATTATCAAAAGCATGATTATTGTTTTCTGAATAGGTGGCCCACTCTAAATTTTCAACTCTGTTATTATTAGGGTTTCCATCGATATGATTAACTGTTCTTTTGTTTTCTGGATTCGGAATAAATGCCTCAGCAACCAGTCTATGAACCAGAAAATCTCTAGGCTTCTTATCCCTCCACAAAGTCACTCTAGGCTCTCTAGTTTTAGTTGACTTCGATTTCAAAATCCTCTGTTTCCAATGTCTAGTTCCGTGGCGATCACTATGCGTCACTTTATCTTTATGAGTTCGGACTCTTCCGTAACTAGAGACTTCGTAAATCCCTTCATATCCAATAACATCTTTCCAATATTCTGTCATTCTACACCTCAAAACGGTAGATCTGATTCACTAATGTCCATCGGACTTGTATTCCCGAATGGATTCTGATTGTATCCAGTAGTTGGCGCTTGTTGCTGCGGTGCCTGCTGGCCTTGATTGTTACCTTGGTTTTGGCCAAACTCTAGCTTTTGCCAAGAACCAACCAAAACTTCGGTCACATAAACCCGCTGACCTTGCTGGTTCTCGTAGTTACGAGTCTGAATCCGACCTACAACCCCAATCAGGCTCCCTTTATCGTTCCAGTTAGCCAGGTTCTCGGCTGATTGACCCCAAACTATGCAATTGATGAAATCAGCTTCACGCTTTCCATCTTGAGTTTTAAATTGGCGGTTGACGGCGAGTGTAAAACTCGCCACCGCCTTATTTGCTGGAGTAAATTTTAATTCTGGTTTTGCTGTCAAGCGACCGACCAGGGTAACGTTATTGATCATCTGGATCACCCTTTCCTGAACTCCGCTCGCCAAGTAAATATCCTAGCAACAACCAAACAACAGCCATTCCAATCTCCTTCAATAAATCAATCATTCTAATCCTCCCACAACTCAACATTGAGAACTTCAACCGAACTAACCCCAAAAGCTTGTCCAATCCACCTAGCCGCCCAAATTGCAGCCATGTACTCATTTCGAGCATCAATTGTATATCCAAAGTTTAATGTCACTCTATCTTTAGTAACTTCACCGTTCACATAATATTTGCTATCCATAGCTATTCTCCAATCAATTCAATTCCGCTCGCAACTCATCTTCTGTCAAAGGCGGAATATTTTTATAGCCATTCACTGCATAATTCTCTTTGTAGACAAAACCTATCTTTGCCAATTCCGACTTGAAAAATTCCTTTTGTCGAGAATCTTCGAAATAAACCTCAAGTTTCATTTTTTGCGTATAGCGTTTTGGGCTGTTTTTAGCCCCTGTGAGAGACTTCTCATCATTTTGGTATAATTGCCCACCTTCTAAGATTTCGCCTGTTTCTGGGTCGAAATTTGGGGTCTCTGTTGATTTCTGAACCAATCCCTGTTGCCGGGCTTTTTGTTCTTCGATTCGCCGCTGATCCTCTTCCTCATTTCTTCGAAGTTCAGCTTTTTGTAATTCAAATCTGTAATCAGCTTTGATTTGCTCTAGAACTTCCGGAAGTGTCATAGCTGACAACATCCGGATGTAAGGTTGGTCCGTCATTCCGTACTCAGAACACTGACCAGCGATGGCACTCTTAGCTTTTTCAAACTCTTGCTGCTTTTCAAATTCGGCAACTATAATCTCGTCCAGGGACTTCATAGTGGCTTTTTTCAAGGTGAATCCATCCGCCATGAAGTCTGACGCCTTCAAGAAACTGCCGGCATTAGAGTCGAATATCCGTGGATCTAGCCCGTACTCCGATGCTTTGTTCGAAATGTAGGCTTTGACTGTGTCCAATCGTACCGCTTTCTGATGCTCTTCATACTCTTTGACATCTTTAGCAATTTTCTCGATGATTTTATCAATCGGCTCGCTGGCTCCTTTGATGTATTTGTCAAAATCGGTGACCGGCTGCGAAAGCTCATTCTTGATTTTGATTCGCTCATCAGAAATTTGTTTTTTGAGTTTGCGAAGGTCAGCGAGTACCTGTTTATCATCTTTGATAGTTGCTGCTGTCACAGTGTAATTTTCGTACTTTACAACAACCTCATTGATCCCCTGTTCAAATTTCTCTCGGTCAATGATTTCAACTTGCGCTTGGGTTAGTTTGACTTGTAACTCCTGCATATCTTATCTCCTAATACTCCAATTCACTTTCCTCAATCAATTCACCTTGAACCATCTCTTCGATGGCTTCTGATTGAGCTTCAGATTCTCTTGCGGCTTGTTCCTGTTTCATCTGCTCAATCTGAGCTCGCTTGCGTGCCATAACTTCTTCGCGACTCTCGGTAGGGGTTACGTCTTTCAATGTATCGAAAGTTTCTCCTCCGTCGTCCTCTGTGTACATATTTCCTAAATCTTCAGGGAACGCTTCACGAAGAGCATTCACCAATGCGGTTTTACGGATCATAGTTGCTGGCATTGATTGCCAAGTACTCTTTCCTTTGTTGTATTCAGCAAGCGATAGCTGGATTTCAACCGGAACTTTGAAATCTTTCCGATAAACTCTAGCCCAGCCACCGACCAAGGTGTCTGTAGGCAACATCAACGACCCTTTCCGTTCTGTCAGTACACCTTCTTTATCGAGGACAACGATTCCAGCTTCGAAACCTTCATAGTTCTTGCTTTGTGCCGCACGTTTCAAAAAAGCTTCTTTGGATACAATCAAACTGAACTCAACACCACCAGTTTTTTTGTTTTTATAGGCAATGATGTAGATCTCATTCGCAAACGGATTCAAATTCCGTCCTTTAATCAGAGTGAGTGCTTGTCCGATTTGTTTCTCAGATAGCAGATTCTGAGGGTCAAAAAATCGTTTCACATCTTGCGGTGTCCAGACGCTTGTATCAATGGTGATATCACGTTTAACTTTTGCTACTTCTTTGGTCATTTTATCTTCTCCTGATTGTTTTAAAAATCTTGCTGGTCTTTCCAGTTGTCGTACTTCTCATCCTCGAGCGGATCGATATGATCCCGATTTAGCCACTCTTGATGTTTGTAATAATCGTCTCGGTCATCAAATAGCATGTCAGACCTCCTCTTTCCGGTCAGTTAGACCTACATACATGGTCAATAGCTTGGTACCGTATTCTGGCGTCCCCTTCGACTCCATGAGCTTACTTACCTGCTCAGGAGTCCCATGTTCTTTGACGTAATTCTCCCAACCTCGTTCAACTCGCTGATGAACTTCATAGTGCTCTTCGATGGCCTGAACATAATCTTCGTGGCTGTACTGGTCTAGCTCCTGCAATTTCCAGTCGGCCAAAGTTGGCCTGACCATCCGCTCTTTATCTTCGAAACTTGCCTCGGTGCTTAAGCGTCCAGATTTCACGTTTCAATCTGTCCCTCTCTTTCCTTAGTTTTTCATTCTCCTCGGCGAGTCTTACATAGTCGTCCAATAGCTCCATATATCGGACAACCATGTAATCATCACTAAATTCTTCGTTCATCCTCTGTATGGCAGCTGGATCACATTGTCATACACGCGGTTGTCTTCTGGGTCTAGCATTTTGTAAGTTCGCTTGTATGCTTCCCAATCCTGTTTGCGTTTCAACTCAATGTCTCGTTGAGCTTGTTCGTAGGCCCGAGCCTCAGCTTTAGCGATTGCTGCATCAAGTTCTCGCTGACGTTTTAATTGTACTTTCTTAATCATGGCGTCAATTACGCAGACACTTACTGCGCCAAGCGCTAAGATTTCAGTTATTGTTAAAAGCGTTTCTAGCATTAGTCTTGTCCTCCAAATTTTTCTAAAAAGTGATAACTGCATTCCCGTGAAATGCTCTGCGTCTTTCAAGATAACCATAGGCCACCTCATAGCCCGCTTGGACCAAGCGCTCCTTATAGGTGTCATCCACCAGGTCTCCGGTTGTCTTCTCAAACTGTTCAATCATTGCGATTGTCAGCATATTCTCTGTGATGTCCATGTATGCTCCTAACAATAGATGGTGCGTTTATTCGTTAAGTCGTCAAAGCTCATTTCATTAATGGAATCCTTTGCGATTCCTTTTTTGATTCTGGTTAGAATCGCTGGGTCCCTGTCATAGTGATCCATGAGCTCACGGTCTGACAAGTTTGTAGTGATAAGGGTATTGCTGCGGGCATTGAGAATTGAATAAATCATTCCTTTCCCGAGGTTCCCTTTCATCTCCTTCCCTAGATCATCTAAAACTAGATAATCAACCTTGCTCAGTTGATCGATGTAAAAATTCTTTTTGGCAAAATTACTATCGGCAGCTCTATCCATTAGGGTTGGAACATTTACAAACAATGCCTTTTTATTGCTCTTATCGCTTAAAGCCTTAACCATCGCAAAAGCTAAATGGCTCTTGCCTGTTCCTGCCTTGCCTCTAAGGACAATGTTGTGCTTCTCGCCATTGAGCCAGGAGAAAGCCGCCACCTTGGCCCATCTCAGCTTTTCCTTTTCAATCTCTGTAGGAGTTTCAAAATTTTCAAAGCTTGCGTTGGCCAAAGCATCGTCGTACATGCTTAGCTCCTTGATGAAGTATAGACGCTCTCGCCTATTCAGCTCCTGAACGATGGTATCCACTTCTTTTTGATGTTCTTGGTTAATAGCTTCTAACTCGCACTTAGGGCAAAGTGTCCCGTCAAATTTCGGAGACTTAATCAAAGCGACATCATGCTTTTCGCATTTTTCAGCGATATTCTCGAAAGCTATTGGCAAACTACCAAAACTCATAAAGCTAACTCCTTCCTAGCCTATATTCCCATCCAGTCCGGAATCTCAGGCAAATCTTCTTCTCTCCGCTTGCGATTGACTTTGTCGTAATCTTCAACGGATTTAATTCCTTGCACGCGCCAATTCTTGAGAATCGTCGATACGTATTGCCAGGAGCTTGCTTTTTTACGCGCCGCCTCGTCAATCGCTAGACGGATGAGCTCTTCCTGGTCCTTGTCCCCACTAATCGCTTCTCTGACATCAGTCCTAAAAATGTCCATCTCAATCGGTCCCAAGTGCATCTTGCCTAAACCATTCAAAGCATAATGCAGCAAGTCGCTAAATATATTACTTAGATTATCCTGGGTGAGAGATGTTGTATGGTTGTTATTAGTCTGATTATAGTTAGTCTGATTAGTGTCCGATTTTGGGACATCATGTCGCCCTGTTTCGGTACTCCATGTCGCCCTGTTTTGGTACATTACAGGGGGTGAGTAGTCCGATTTTGGGACATCATGTCGCCCTGTTTCGGTACTTAACTCGTCGGCTTTGGTCAACGCATGAAGACCGACGTTGCCGGATTCAGTTTTCAGTTTTTGAGGATAATATAATGTTGCTCTCGACCCTCGACTTCTCTCCTCTAAGAGGCCGTGGTCAATTAATTCTTTTTTAATCTTGGGGACTTTGTTTTTTCCAACCCGCAAAACATCAACAATCTCGTCGCGAGACATCACTGCATAAAATGCCCCGTTTTCATCTTTGAACTGGTCCCCTTTTCTCTTCGAAGATTCCAGCCTGTCTAGTAACAAAGCGTGAAGACAGATAGCTTCCAAACTCAAATCGCTATACTCTTCGTCTTTCAAGAGCTTCAAAGGAATCTTGATGAATTGATCCATCGCATTCCTCCAATCTAACTAGCTTTCTTTTTCATGCGCTCCCTCTCAATCCGCCTCATTTCTTTGAGAAAGCTCTCGGTTTTCATGTACTCAATCAAAGCTTTGAAGCCTTCTGGGGAAATTCGCCGGCCATCACCGATAACATATCGCTTCATGCCTTGTAACTTGTTGAATAGCCTTCGCTTATCTGCCGCTCCTCGCTCTGAGTAGCCGAACAATATGCCGATCTCGTAGTCGTCTAGTGGCTTATCATATAAATTAAATTCGTGTACCGTTTTCCAATCCATAGTATTTTGCCCTTTCTTGTGTTATAATTAATTTAGTATTTTGCCTATGCCCCTTTACGGATTGCCGTCCGTTGGGGCTTTTTTGTTATCGGCAAATAGGTCTTTCTAAAGCCCGGTGGTCTATTTCCGAAACTACCAACTTCATCAAATGGATAGCTTCCACTTTTGCGTCACTATACGTTTGAACTTTGTCCAGATTCAATACATAGTCCACAATTTCTATAACTTTGTCGTCATGCATAATTTACCTCCAAAAATCAGTCTTGAGACCGATTACATTTTTAGAATATTTGTATATTCTCAGTCTATAAACTTGAGCAGAAAACCTTTTCACCCTTTTTTTGCTCAAAATCTATAGAAAGGAGGTGAAACTCATGATTATCGACCCTAATCAGTTTGCGCTCTCGGTTGTTCAATCTTCGAGTCCAGAACTTACAATTCAGGACAAAATCACTCTTTACAAAGAAGCTTACACTTCAATCGAAGAACACAACAAAGTCGCTCAAGAACAAGAAAATAAGCAGGCTGCTAAAGAACAAAATGATTTCTTAGATGCTTTTGATGATTCTGAGTTCTTTTAATTCCTTGACAAGATCTAAGTACCCTTTGACAAGCTCTTGTCTTGTTAGAGGGTTTTTTTCATTAATTGTTTCTTTACCCATTTGAGGGAAGATTTCAACGAGATTGTAAAATAAATCCCTGGTCAAACAGTTCCTTATCTCCTCAAGATCAAATCTGCCAGCTATTTCACCCTGCAGCCTCTTCTTGTTCATTAATTGTCTTTGACGAATATCCAGGTTTACCCCCTCTAATTCGGCAGCATGTATGTTTTTTTGGAGCGCAAGGAATCGTTCGCTTAATTCAACAAACTGTATCTCTGATTCTGCTCGACTAGATTCTAGGGAATCCCGGTGCTCTTTAACTTGCTGAATCCATTTCACATACTCCTCAGAGTCTACCCTCGCCACAACACTGGTGGGGGTTTTTATTCGCCCGCTATACGGGTATCGTTTTGGTTTCATTTTCATTCTCCTTTTCTACCGCTAATACCACGCCGTACTAAAGTGACCTTTTACCCCAATTGGACGCCAAGTATAGTCGCTTGGATTCATACTATCCTCTCTTTTAAAGTCCTGATAGAGCCCTATATATCTGCGATCGCCAGGAATAAAGGTGCTAAAATTAATTCGACCATCTAAGCTATCAGCAAAAGCAAAATGGATATAGGATGTCCGATCAGTTGGACGAGGTACTTTTGAAGGTTCTGGTTTTTCATTAGCTTTATGTAGCTTACAGCCTGGACAACCACAGATCACTCTTTCTTCTTTTTCGCCAACGGACCCAACAACTCCTTCAAGAAAGTTATTTGTCGGACTCAACATTTTTTTCACTTCGCTATTCAAAGCTCTCTCAGTTATTCTGTCTTGAATAGCTTTTTTCATTGCCTGGCCATGGACAGTTAGACTAGCGTTTTCGTGTACTAGGTTGATAGCTTCTTTGTAAGAAGCTGATTCTCCAATAGCCAAATCAGCAAATATCGATACAAGAGACTCAACTACTGTAGATAATTGTCCGATACCTTTAAATTCAATTTTTGCCATGTTTTACTCCTTTCGAATTTTCTAGTTTCCTCCATCTGCTATAATGAAGCTATCATTACAGAAACGCTATTCCTTTTCTTTGATTCCAAAGGGATTGGTCTTTAATTCATGCAAGGTTGTTTCAATATGGTCTAAATGTTGTTTCAGTTCAGCTCTTTCTATCCTCGATGCCTTGAATTCAGTCGCAATGATTTCAAGGCTTTTTGCTATCCGTTCAAAAATAGATTTCATTATTCTGCGCCTCCTTTTCGTTTTTGTAGGATTCTTCAATATCTGTCAACATTTTCTGAACATTCGCCAGAAAAAATTATGGTTTGATTTTCTGCCATGCTTTGCTCCTTTCTAATTTGTTAAATATTCCTGATTTAGGAATTTATTAATAAAGTATTGCTGACCCTTGCCCGTAACTAGCGGTGTCTTATTCAGCGTGATGTGTCCGTCTGAGTGAGTAATGCTTGTTTCCTTGACTCTAATAAGCCCAAGCTCTACGCTCTTTTGAGTTGGCATATTCCAATCATGACCTTTACGCTTAATGAGATAGCCATGTTCACGTAACCAACTAAACAACCGTGTAGCTCCAAAGTCTACTCCATTTTGCTTGAGTAACTTTGCTAACTCTCCGACCAAGATGGAGTTATGACTGGCACTTACAGCGTCAGCAAACAACACCTTAGGACGGTCGGCTTCAATCTGAGCCTGTAGCTCATGAGCTTTCTTCTCAGCTATGAGCAAAGCCCTTGCCATGATTTTCTCAGGGCTATTGTAGTCCTTTTCAATTTGGATAAAGTATTGACGAACCTGTTTCCCTCGATCAGTACGTTGAATCATAGCTATTTCTTTCGCCATGTCCAATTTTAGGATGTGGTCGACTTTATTGTGTCCACCTCGTCCGGTTTGCTGCTCATTTTTGAGAAGCAAAAAATCTTGATTTTCAACAAAGCCATACTCAATCATCCGATTAAACCAATCAGCATACTTTGTTTTGACCCCTAACGCTTCATGTAGCTGACGACCAGATACTACTGGCTCCTGGTTATCATTCAGCGTTACATTAATCAATTCATTCATACTACCTCCTTTCTAGTTATGAGATCTAAAATAAATCTCAGAATGAGATATTTTGTTTTAAAAAAATAGTTCCGCTTCTGGAATACCAAATTTTTTAGAAATAATTGCCATTTCATAATCCTTAAATGACTGTAATCCATCCTCTTTTTCAGAGTAGCCTTTGCGATTCTTAAGCCCAATTAAATCAGCCATGTAGGTCTCAGTTAATTCGCGCTTCAGTCGCTCTTCTCTTAACCGTGTTTTAGGTACAAGATATTGAGTTTTTAGTTTTTGTTTTTTAGTCAATGTTCACGTTCCTCTCTTTCTATAAATTTCAATTCACCCTCTCGGGCAACAGCCAGCCGTGGAATCGAACCACGGAAAAGACCAGTCCTGGCTTTTGAGTTTGGTATAATTAAAGAAAAACGATTGGAGAATGAGATATGAGACTTTATAGATTGCCAAACGCAAACGAATGGTTT